>NC_009427.1:300000-487268 GCF_000013325.1 Novosphingobium aromaticivorans DSM 12444 | reverse complement strand
GTTGCGTCGAGACATATGCACCGCGCCATGACCACGACCGTGCAAGATTTCGACCCCGAGGTTCCCGAAGACTTCGACAGCCCGCATGCCGAATATGCGCGCCTGCGCCGCGAGTGTCCCGTTGCGCATACCAATGGCCTGGGCGGGTTCTGGGCGCTGACGCGCTATGAGGACGTCAAGCGCGCGGCTTCCGATTCGACCACGTTCATCACTTCGGTGCAGAACGTGGTGCCCAAGGTGGCATTTACCGGACGCCGCCCTCCGCTACATCTCGATCCGCCCGAGCACACGCCCTATCGCAAGGCGCTTAACCCGCTGCTCTCGCTCGAGCGTTCCGAAGCGTTTGCCGGAAAGGCGCGCGAGCTGACGCGCAAGCTTCTGGCACCGATGGTGGAGAACGGCGGCGGCGACATCTGCGTCGAGCTTTCGAGCTATCTGCCCGTCCACGTCTTCGGCGAATGGATGCGCATGCCGGAGGAATGGCTCGACACGCTGCACGACGCGGGTCGCGCGTTCATTCTTGCGGTCCATTCGAACACGCCGGAGCGGATGAAGGAAACGTCGCTGCGGCTCTACGACATGGCGCGCGGCCTGATCGCCGTTCGTCGGGAAAACCCGCAGGATCCCGCGCTCGATCCGACAAGCGCATTGCTTGCGGCCCGCCACGAGGGCGAACCTCTGCCCGAGGAACTGCTGGTGGGCACGGTGCGGCAGGTGCTGGTCGTGGGCATGGTCGCGCCGATGGTCATGATCGGCAACATCTGCGTCCACCTCTCGCGCGACAAGGCGCTGCAGCAGCAGCTTCGTGCCGATCCCTCGCTGGTGCCGGCGGCAATCGAGGAATTCCTGCGGCTCTACACGCCCTATCGCGGATTTGCCCGGACGGCGGTGTGCGACGTGGATATGGGCGGACGCACGATCCCCAAGGACGAGGCGATCGCGCTGGTCTATGCATCGGCAAACCGCGACGAGGACGTGTTCCCGGACGGCGACAAGTTCATCCTCAACCGCCCCAACATCGCGCAGCACCTGGCTTTCGGTCGCGGGCCGCATAATTGCCCCGGCGTGCATCTGGGACGGATGCAGCTTCGCGTGGCGCTGGAGGAAATCCTGGCCGCAACGCGCGAGTTCGAGCTTTCCGGGCCGGTAAGCGTGAGCCGCTGGCCCGAGGTCGGCGCGCTTTCGGTGCCGCTGCGCTTCGTTTGACGTGCGGGCGCGATTGTCAGCGCCCCGGCAGTCGCGCTAGGCAGGCACGATGAACCACGCCACAGACGCCGACGAGGCCGCCGATACCCGGGCACCGACGCTCGATGACGTGGCCAGCCGCGCGGGCGTTTCGACCGCAACCGTCAGTCGCTTCGTCAACAACCCGTCGGTCGTCGCCGCCGCGACGGCCGAGCGCATCCGCGATGCGATTGCCGCGACCGGCTATATCCCGAACCTGCTGGCGGGCGGGCTTGCGTCGAGCAAGTCCAAGATGGTCGCGGTGCTGATCCCCTATCTCACCGACTCCATCTTCAACGACACGATCCAGGCGATGGTGGAGGAACTCTCCGCCGCAGGGACGACGGTGATGCTGGGGCTGACCGGCGTTTCGGAATCGCGGACCGAAGACCTGATCCGCGCAGCATTGAGCCGCCGGGTCGATGCCATCATCTTCACCGGACCGGTGACGCCTCAGGTGGAACAGATGGTGCGGCGTTCGCCGGCGCTGTTCATCCAGGTGTGGGACCTGCCCGAAGATCCCATCGGCATCGCGGTCGGCTTCAGCCACGAGGCGGCAGGCAGCGCGGTGGCGCGGTTCGTCATCTCGCGCGGCTACCGCAGGCCCCATCTCGTCACGGCGAAAGGATCGCGCGCGCAGATGCGGCGCACCGGATTCGTCGGGGCGTGGGAAGCGGAGGGCTCGGGGCCGTTCACCGAATCCTCGGTCGAAGTGCCTTCGCGCTTTGGCCACGCGCGGCGCATCTTTGCAGAGATCCGCCGCCTTCCGGAAATGCCGGACGTGGTGGTGTGCGGGTCTGACCATCTGGCGCAGGGCGTGATTGTCGAGGCGCTTGCCGCGGGCCTCAAGGTGCCCGAGGACATCGCCGTGGTCGGCTTTGGCAACAGTTCGATAGCGGGCGAAATGCGACCGACGATCACGTCCGTCGAAGTTGACGGCGCGCGGATCGCCCGCGAGGCCATCGCTGCAATCCGGCGCAAGGCCGACAAGTCCACCCCGCCCGAGCGGTGGATTGACGTCGGCTTCCGCTTGATCGCGCGCGAAAGCGCATAAGCGGCAGACGTGCGGGAGCGGAGCCTTGTGGCCCCGCTCCTTCGGGATCAGGCCTGGGCGCGGGTGCGTTCCGAGAACCGCTGCTCGTCCTCCGAGCGGGCGCGCTGGAGCTGGAAGTCGAACGCGATGTGGGCGGTATCGCCCTGGCGGCTCGGCACCGGCAGCAAGCCCTCTCGCGTGCCGAAGGCGAAATCGTCGGCCGCGAAGGGGTCGTCGCCGAAGTTGATCTGCGTGGTCAGCGTGCGGTAGCCCGGCGCCTCGACGAAGAAGTGGACGTGCGCTGGGCGATTGCCGTGGCGGCCGAGCGCCTGCATCAGCACGTCGGTGGCGCCACCCGGCGGCACGGAATAGCCATGCGGCATCTTGGAGCGGAAGGCGTAGCGACCGTCGGCGGGGACGCGGATGCGGCGGCGGTTGTTGAACGGGGTCTGCTCGCTCGTGGGATCGAAGTGCGAATACCAGCCCTTGCTGTTCGCGTGCCAGACGTGGAGGATCGCGTCCTTGACCGGCTCGCCATCGGGGCCGGTGATCGTGCCGGTCATGTGCAGCGTGTCGGTATCGTCGGGGTCGGAAGTCAGGTCCACTTCGTCACTGCCATCCACCAGCGGTGCACCAGCGACGTAGAGCGGGCCTTCGATCGTGCGCGGGGTTCCGCCGGTGAGGCCGGCTTCGGCGTCCTTGGCGTCCATGTAGAGATCGAGGAAGTGTTCGAGGCCGATGCCGGGGACGATCAGGCCGATCTCGCCGGCGCCATCGGCAAGATAGCGGGTCGCCTGCCAGAACTCGCTTTCGGACACGTCATGCTTGACGATGATGTCGGCCGTTGCCTGGAGAAGGTCGCGCATGATCGCCTTGAGGCGGGGATTGCCGCCTGCGCAATCAAGACCGCAGGCGCGATCGAAGAGCTTCTGCACGGAATCGGAACTGGCGAAGGTGGCAGGCATCGGACTACTCCCGTTATGTGGTGATTTCAGCGATCGTCGTCGCGAATGGAAGAGGGGTGCCGGCAAAGCGGCGTGACCTTGATGGTCATGAAGGGATAGAGCGGCAGTCCCATGAGGATCTCGTGCAGGCGCTCGTTGCTTGCCACATCGAAGATCGACAGGTTGGCGTATTGTCCGGCGACCCGCCAGATGTGGCGCCATTCGCCGCTGCGCTGAAGTTCGTGGGAATAGGCCTTTTCGACGGCCTTGATCCGTTCGGCCTCTGCCTTGTCGAAATCCAGCGGGATATCGACGGTCATTTCGACCTGGAACAGCATGGGTCAGGCTCCTTGCAAGGCGAACTGGGTTGCGGTGCGATCGCGCCGGAAGTGTTCGACGCGGTCTTCGTCGAGGGCGATGCCGAGACCGGGCCCCGCCGGCACTTCGAGCGAGAAATCGGCGTAGGTGAGGGGGCGCTCGAGGATTTCCTCCGTGAGGAGGAGCGGGCCGAAAAGTTCGGTGCCCCACTTCAACGCCGGGAAAGTGGCAAAAGCGTGGGCCGATGCGATGGTACCGATGGCGCCTTCGAGCATGGTGCCGCCATAAAGGCCGATGCAGGCCGCATCGCCGATCTGCGCCACCGCGCGCGCCGCATCGAGCCCGCCGGACTGCTCGATCTTCACGGCGAAGACATCGGCGGCGGCGGCGCGGGCGAAGTCCATCGCGCTGGCCGGACCGGTAAGGCTCTCGTCAGCCATGACCGGGACCAGCCCCAGCGCGACGAGGCGGGCCATGCCATCGCGGTTGTGGCGGATGATCGGTTGTTCGACGAGGTCGCATCCCGCATCGGCCAGCATGGCAAGACCGCGCCGCGCCGTGGGTTCGTCCCACGCCATGTTGACGTCGACGCGGACCGAAGCCCGGTCGCCGAGCGCAGCCTTGATCGCGCCGACATGGGCGACATCCTGTTCGATCGGGCGCTTGCCGATCTTGAGCTTGAACGCGTCGTGTCGGCGCGTGTCGAGCATCTGCTCCGCCTCTGCGATGTCGCGCGCGGTATCGCCGCTGGCGAGCGTCCAGAGCACCGGTAGCGAATCCACGCGGCGGCCGCCAAGGAGTTCACTGACCGGAAGGCCAAGTCGCTTGCCCTGTGCGTCGAGCAGCGCGGTCTCGATCGCGCACTTGGCGAAGTGATTCCCGACGACGTGGCGGGCGACGAGCGCCATGGCCGCGGCGGGGCGCGTGGCATCCTGCCCGGCAAGAAGCGGGGCGAAGTAGGTGTCGATGGCGGTCTTGATCGTTTCCGGGGCTTCCGGGCCATATGCGAGGCCGCCGATCGTGGTCGCCTCGCCCAATCCGACGATACCATCGGAGCAGGTCAGGCGAACCAGGCAGATCGTCTGGGCGTGCATCGTGGCCATGGCCAGCACGTGCGGACGGATGGTCGGCAGATCGAGAAGAATCGTCTCGATGCCGAGAATCTGGGGGTTGGCGAGCGCGGTCATGGGCCACAGGACTAAGCGTTGCGCCGCCGCGCGGGAAAGACTAGTTCAATCTGATATCATGCCCCAAAGGTATCAGGGAGTAGGTATCATGGAGATACGGCACCTGCGCTATTTCCTTGCCGTGGTGGAGATGCGCGGATTCACACGCGCGGCCGATCACCTTGGCGTGTCGCAGCCGCCGCTCAGCCGCCAGATCCGCGATCTCGAGGTCGAACTGGGCGTGGACCTGTTTGAACGCGGCACGCGGCCGGTGCAACTGACCGAGGCGGGGCGACTTCTGTTTGAGCAGGCGACGCCGGTTGTCGCGGCTCTCGATCAGATCAAGCCCACGATCCGGCGCTGGAAGCAACTTCGCCGTCCACGCTTTGCCGTGGGGGTGGTCGGCTCGATCCTTCATGGCGACATGCCGGCGATGATCCGCCGCTTCCGTGCGATGATGCCCGAAGTCGAAGTGGAACTGATCGAAATGATCACGCTGGAACAGGTCGCCGCGCTCAAGACCGGCAGGATCGATGCCGGGCTGGGCCGAGTGCGGATCGACGATCCGGCAATCGTGCGCGAGGTTCTGTTCGAGGAACCGCTGATGGTGGCGGTGCCGGTGGATTCGGCGCTGGCCGAAGCACAGGGGCCGGTGCCGATCGCGGCGCTGGAGGGCGAACGGGTGATCCTCTACCCAAGTCAGCCCCGCCCGTCCTACGCCGACCAGGTCATGGGGCTGCTGGCGCGCAATGCGGTGGTCCCGGCGGCGTCGCGCGAAGTGCGCGAGGTACAGACCGCGCTTGGCCTCGTCGCGGTGGGCGAAGGGGTGGCGATCGTGCCGGAAGCGTTGAGTCAGACCCGGCACGGCAACATCGTCTATCGCCCGCTGGAAGGCATCGGTGTAGTATCCCCCGTGATCCTGAGCCAGCGCGCGGCCGATGGCAGCGCCGCTGCAAGGGCATTCCGTGAGGCTGGCCGGGAGACGTGGCCTAATCCCGGGCCAAGTCCGGATGCGCGGTCCTAGCTTGCGGCGATGTGGGTCAGCACGGCCCGTGCAAACAGTTCAGGGCATTCGACGTTGGACAGGTGCGCGGCCGGCAGCGTGGCTAGGCGGGCATCGGCGGCGGCATCCACCAGGAAGGTGGCGTCGGTGACCGTGGTTGCGGCATCGGCTTCGCCGGCGATGACGAGTGTCGGCACGCGGTTCAGCACGGCAGTGGGACGCTGGTCCATGTCGCGGATGGCGGCGCAGCAGCCTGCGTAGCCCTGCGGATCGTTGGCGAGAAGCATCTGCCTGATCCATTCCGCCTCGTCCGGGCGCGAGGCAAGGAAGCCGGGGGTAAACCAGCGACCGAGCGAGGCTTCGGCAAGCGGAGCCATGCCATTTGCCAGCACGCCTTCCAGCCGCTGCTGCCACGCTGACGGCGGGGCCATGCAGGCCGAAGTATTCGCGAGGACCAGGCGGAGCAGGCGCTCGGGCGCGCGATGGGCCAACCATTGGCCAACCATGCCGCCCATCGACAGACCGCAGAAGTGCGCGCGATCGATTTCGAGCGAGTCGAGCACGGCGAGGGCATCGCGGCCGAGCCGGTCCATCGAGTAGGTTCCCGCAGGCGACTGGGACAGGCCTTGCCCGCGCCCGTCGTACCGCACGAGGCGGTAGTCGGCCGCGAAGGCGTCGACCTGGGGCCTCCACATGTGCATCGTCGTGCCCAGCGAGTTCGACAGCAGCAGGGCGGGTGCATCCTTCGGACCACGGCATTCCACCGCGATGCGCGTACCGTCGTCGGCGGCGACGAAACGGGTTTCGGGCTTCATGGTCACACGCGCTCCAGGATCATGGCGATGCCCTGGCCAACGCCAACGCACATCATGGCAAGGGCGTGGCGCCCTCCGGTCTCTTGCAGTTCCTGCACTGCGGTCTGCACCAGCCTTGCCCCCGACATGCCAAGAGGATGACCCAGCGCGATCGCGCCGCCGTTGGGGTTTACCCGCGGATCGAGGGGATCGACGCCGAGATCTCGCAGGACCGGGATCGCCTGAGCGGCGAAAGCCTCGTTCAGTTCGATAACGTCCATCCGTTCCATCGAGAGGCCTGTGCGGGCGAAAAGGCGACGCGCGGCGTCGACCGGACCGATACCCATCACGCGCGGTGCGACGCCGGCCGAAGCCATGGCGACAATGCGCGCGCGGGGCACAAGGCCGTTGGCGGCGGCGGCCTGTTCGCTCGCGACGATCATCGCGGCAGCGCCATCGTTGAGGCCGGAAGCGTTGCCGGCAGTGACGGTGCCTTCTTTATGGACAACCGGGCGCAGGCCGGAGAGCACGTCCAGCGTGGTGGAGCGAGGGTGTTCGTCCTGCGTGAATTCGCGGGTCTGGCCCTTCCCGGAAGGTACGCTGACGCCAACGATCTCAAGCGCGAGGCGGCCCCTTGCCTGCGCGGCAGCGGTCTTGTCCTGGCTGGCAAGGGCAAAGCGGTCCTGCTCTTCGCGACCGACGTTCCATTGCGCGGCGACGTTCTCCGCCGTCTGCGGCATGGTATCGACGCCGAAGGCGCGCTTCATCGCCGGGTTGACGAAGCGCCAGCCAAGCGTGGTGTCCTCGATCTTCTGATCGCGTCCGAATGCGCTGCCGGCCTTGCCCAGGACATAGGGCGCACGCGTCATGCTTTCTGCGCCGCCCGCGATCATGAGGTCGGCATCGCCGCTGCGGATTGCCTGCGCGGCAATGCCGACGGCGTTCATGCCCGATCCGCAGAGGCGGTTGATCGTCGCACCAGGCACGGCCTCGGGCATTCCCGCCAGCAGCAGGGCCATTCGTGCGAGATTGCGGTTGTCCTCGCCCGCCTGGTTGGCGCAGCCGAGCACGACATCGTCGAGCGCAGCCCAATCGACCTGCGGATTGCGTTCCATGAGCGCGCGCAGGGGCAGTGCGGCCAGATCGTCGGCCCGGATCCCCGAGAGACTGCCGTTGAGGCGCCCGATCGGGGTGCGCACCGCGTCGCAAACGAAAGCCTGGGTCATGCCGCGACTTTCAGCGGCGCGCCGGTGCGCGAGACGATCTCTTCCACGCTGACGCCGGGGGCGCATTCGACAAGCGTCAGGCCACGCCCCTTTTCCACCGCGATCACGCCGAGATCGGTGATGATCAGGTCCACCACGCCGCGCCCGGTAAGGGGAAGCGTGCAACGTTCGAGGATCTTGGGGCTGCCGTCGCGTGCGCAGTGATCCATCACGACGACGATGCGCTTGACCCCGGCCACGAGGTCCATCGCGCCGCCCATCCCCTTCACCATCTTGCCGGGAATGGTCCAGTTGGCGAGGTCGCCATTGGCCGCCACTTCCATGGCGCCGAGCACGGCCATGTCGATATGGCCGCCACGGATCATCGCAAAGCTGTCGGCGCTCGAAAAGAAGCTGCTGTCGGGCAGGGCAGTGACGGTCTGCTTGCCGGCGTTGATCAGGTCGGGATCGGCCTCGCCTTCGTATGGGAAGGGGCCGATCCCGAGCATGCCGTTTTCCGACTGGAGCGTGACGTTGACGCCTTCGGGAACGTGGTTGGCAACCAAGGTGGGAATGCCGATGCCGAGGTTGACGTAGTAGCCGTCGCGCAGTTCCTGCGCAGCGCGGGCCGCCATTTCGTCGCGGGTCCAGCTCATGCCTGCGCCTCCGTAACTTCCTGGACTTTAGGGCGCGTCGTCAGCTTCTCGATTCGCTTTTCGTTGATGGTGGAAAGGACCACGCGGTCGACGTAGATGCCGGGCGTGTGAATGCAGTCGGGATCGAAGGTGCCTGCGGGCACGATCTCCTCCACCTCTGCCACCGTGACCCGGGCGGCGGTGGCCATGACCGGGTTGAAGTTGCGCGCCGTCCGGCGGAACATCAGGTTACCGGAGGTGTCCGCACGCCAGGCCTTGATGATCGCCAGGTCGGCGCGGAGCCAGGTTTCGCGCACGTATTCCTCGCCTTCGAACACTTCGACGGGCTTGCCTTCCGCGACCACGGTGCCGACGCCGGTGCGGGTGTAGAAGGCGGGGATGCCCGCGCCGCCCGCGCGGATCCGTTCGGCCAGGGTGCCCTGCGGGTTGAGCTCAAGCTCCAGTTCGCCCGACAGATACTGCTCCTCGAACAGCTTGTTGTCGCCGACATAGGACGAGATCATGCGCCGGACCTGGCGACTTTGCAGCAGCATCCACAGGCCGAAGCCTTCGGCACCGGCATTGTTGGAAATGACGGTAAGGCCGGTGACGCCGGAATCGCGGATCTCGGGAATGAGGCTTTCGGGATTGCCGGACAGGCCGAACCCGCCCGACATGATGGTCATCCCGTCGAACAGCAGGCCATCGAGCGCTGCTTTGGGGCTGGGAAAGATCTTGGCGGACATGACGCGTGGATTCCTGTGCGGAAAATGGATCGCATCGGTCTTAACCGGAATGGAGCCCCCCAAGAATGCTCGAAAATGGCATGCTGCATACCTTTGGAGTATGAAAATCCCTTGGGTGTGCGAAGGCTTCCGGCGGGCGGACAACCTGCTTCAGGCAGGGCAGGCGGGAAGGGATCTGGCCGACGCACTGCCCGGCTGCGCCGCGATCTGTCGCAGCAGACTCTCGCGCAGCGGCCGCGCCTTGCGAAGCCAGTTGGCACGAAGCATGGTGACTTCGGCTGTAGTGTAAGGTGCGGGACGGCAGGTCGCAGGCGGCCCCATGCGCGCGATGAGCCAGTTCAGCAGCCGCGCCGTGCCCTCGTCGTCCAGTCGCGACGTCGCTACGCCGGGGACCTGCACCAGATAGGCGCGCCCGCCTGGCACTTCGAGAAAGCGCCCCAGCGACATGCGCAAGTCCGGAACCTTGCCTGCCATGCCGCGTCCGTCGGCCAGGTGGCAACCCTGGCAGTGCAACGCATAGTCTACCTCGACACGGGGCTTGGCGGCCATGTCGGCGGGCCGGATCGCGGTATGCGCACCGACAGCCCCGGCGCACAGGGCGGCGGCAAGAACGATGGCCTGCAACTTGAGCGCCATTGCTGTCAATCCGCCGGGCCTGTCACCACCGAAAGCGAGCAGTGGTAGGCAACGCCGGCTTGCGTGCCGAGGCACCAGTCGAGATCGTTTGCCGTGGTTGGCTGGTAGACTGGCGTCGCGCCTTCATCCCGGCTGCAATTGCACCGGCCGCAGGCGGCCTTGCCGCAACAGTCATTGTAACTGATCACGTAGTTGCGGCCATCGGCCGGGTTCCGGCAGGTACCTAGCCATGTGATGGGCGAAGGCTCCGTCCCCGGCGGGCAGGACGATGCCGAACCGCCGCAGCAGGCGCAAAGGAAACCGTCCACCGCACAATAGCGCCAGTAGTCGCACGAAGTTGGATCGCCTTGTTCCTGCACCTGGACCGGCACCGGCGCCTTTTCGGCGCGGACACGCGAAACCGGGAGCAACGTGGCGGCGCTGGTAGCGGTTACGAAAGCGCCGAGCCGTCCGATAAAGCCACGGCGCGACGTGCCACGTGCGGCGGAACGCGCCAGGTATTCTGCCGCACGATCAAATCTGCGCATTGCCGGTTTCCCTGTTGGTCGTTTTGTTGCGGGCCATCATTCCGCAGCTTCCGCAAGATCGCGCGCGGCCAGTTCCTGCAACGAACCGACGCCCATGCGGTGGGCTTCGAACAGGCTTTCCAGATGTTCGCGATTGTTGATCAGGCCCTTGGCAACGATGATCCCGGCGGCGTCGATCAACACCGCGTGAGGCAGCTTGGACACCTGGTAGGAAAGGCCCAGCGGGGTTGAGAGGACCAGCGGAAAGGCCTCCAGCTTCTCGCGCTTCACCATGGCCAATTGCGCGGGAAGATCGCCGTCGCTGGCAAGGACCACCTGCAAGGCGCCGCGCCGCTCGCGCTCGATGGAACGGATCACCGGCAATAGCGACTTGCACACCGGGCAGGTCGGCGAAAGAAAGAACAGCAGCGTGAGCGGGGCGGGGCTGGCACCGCCGATCCGCACAGCCCGGCCATCCACGGCCGCAAGGTCGAATGCGGGTGCGGCATCGCCTACCGCTGGGCCGCCCGGCATGACCAGTGCGCCCACCGGGCCCAGTCGCTCATGCAGCATGCCCACTTGCCGCAACAAGGCAAAGACGACGAGGCACAGTCCGATGACCAGCACCCACAGCGCGATGAGCGCGGCAATCACGGCGTTCGTCATGCCGCAGACTCCTTGGTTGGAAGATTGAGCGAGAGTTCGCCGCCTGCGTAAAGCAGGCCAAGGACCGTCAGCCCGCCGACTAGTGTGAACCAGTCAAGCCAGACTAGGCCGCGTGCGCCGGGCACGAGAAGTGCGGGAAGCGCGAGGGCGGCGAGTGCAAGATTTCGCACCATCATCCCGCTCCGCAGGCCGGGGCCGCGTGCGCCGAAGCCGAAGCAGCCGCAATCGATGGCGGTGTTGCCGCGCGCGATGTTGATGCCAATGGCAGCCGCATAGACCAGCAGGATCGCAGCGCAGGCAATCATGCCAGCCCGTCCCGGATCTTGCGCGAAGGGTATGGCAAGGGCGGCAAGCCCCGCGCCCAGTTCCCCGAGGGCAAGCAGCACCGCAGCCGCCGGGGTCAGCGCTGCCGGGATGAGACGGTAACCTGCGATCGAACCTGCGAAGTGGCGAAGATCGCGAAGCTTGTGGGCTGCCCCCGCGACGAACAGGGCGCCGAGGCCGAGACCGCCGAGCCAGAGGATGACAGGGTCGATCACTGACCGGCTCCCGGTGCGGCCGTGACCGGTGGGACCTGGATCAGCGTCAGATCGGCTCCCAGGCCTTCAACCTTGCGGACCACCGATGCGTCGGCAGGCTTGCGCACCACGAGTGTGCCCGACCCGAACAGGGTGGTGTAGAGCAGTGGATCGGCATCGTTGCTGATGGCGATGGCGGTGGATGGCGTTTCGATCGGCAGGCGGGCAACGCGCTGCCGGGTGGAAGCATCGAAAACCCAGATCTCCGTGCCCGGGTGCTTGTGCGTGCCGGGACCTCCCTCATGCATCAGCACATAGAGGCGGTTCGAGGGGGCGTGGAAGGCATAGGGCTGCAAGCCGCCCGGCCGCCAGGCTTCCTCGCCCGCAGCGGTCAGCTTCCAGCGCGTCCCCGCGACCGGAGTGCCGCTGCCGTTATCGACCTCGAGGACCGCACCCGAAAAGGTGATGAACAGCCAGCGCGACGGAGCGACGCGCACCGGCTTGTCGGTCGCGGGGTCTTCGCGTTCGAACAGGGGGGGCGTGGTGGCGCCCAGCGTGATCTTCCCGCCTTCGTCAAGTGCGCCCGATTGCAGGCTGCCATCGGCGCACTGCATCATGAAACTGCGCGGGCCGGTCATGTGGGCGAGTGCGCAGCCCGGGGTCTCGAACTCGCCGACCACGCTCTTGGCCGCGACGTCGACCACGGTCATGGTCTGCTCGGGCGTGAAGTTGTAGATCAGCATGAAGCGCCCGTCGTCGGTCAGCGGGATCGCGGACAGCAGGGGAAGGGACTGCATGCGCTTGGGCGGGATCACCACTTCGGCGCCGGGCATCAGGTCTTTCAACGCGAACCAGGTAATCACATCGGTGCGGTCGCCCCGGCTTCCGCGTGAAAAGAACGTGCCGGGCATCAGCATCGTCGACCCATCGGGGGTAAACTGCACGCCAATGTGCGAATGGCCGCCCGGCACCATGCCAAGGTATTCGCCCTTGTCGGCATCGACGACATAAGCGCGGCCGTCGAGGATGTGGGTAAAGACCACGTCGTTCACCACGACCCAATGCGCCGGCATTCGATCCCTCAGCTCGACCTGCGCGACATCCTCGGTGGCGAGAGTGGCCACGACGGGGACCTTGGGCTTGCGCGCGGTGCGAGCATCCGCGGTGCCGAAAACCGCCAGCGAGCCAATGGCCGCGAGTGCGATTTGTCTCCGAAGGAATCCATGGCAGTGCATTGGATGTCTTGCTCCCGGTCGACCCATGCCGCTTCAGTCCTGCAGCGTTGCGAGATAGGCGATGACATCTGCCCGCTGCCCCGGATCCGCCAGCCCGGCGAACGCCATCTTCGATCCCGGTGCCATCTTTTGCGGGCCCGCAAGGAATTTGTCGAGATTGCCGCGATCCCAGGTGATTTTCAGCCGGGCGAGGGCGGGCGAATAGGCATAGGAACCGGCAGATGCCGCCTTCCTCCCCTCTACCCCCGCCAGGTTGGGCCCGATCGATCGCGCGCCGGGCACCACGGCATGGCAACCGGCACAACGTGCGAACAGGGCCTTGCCGCGCGCGACGTCGGCCGTCGGGGTGGCTAGCGCGCCAGAGGCAAGCGCCACTGCCGAAAGCCCGGCAGTCAGCATGAACGCACGCACGCTCACCACTTCACCGTTGCGCTGACGCCATAGGTCGCGGGCTTGGCGTACATGCTGGTGGTCCCGAGCGGGCCGAGGTTCAGCGTGTACTGCCGATAGACCGTGTCGAACACGTTGCGGCCATAGACCTCGACCGAGAAGCGGTCGTCCGGCGATGTCCACGTCAGCGAGGCGTTCGACACGTTGTAGGCGCTCTGCCGCGATGAGGCGCCATTGGTCACTTCGAGGAACTGGTCGTCGTACCACGCACCGTCAAACTGCGCGGCAACGTTGCCGAAGCTGGTGTCCACATCGTAGCGCAGCACGTAGTTGACGCTGAAGCGCGGCGAGTTGGGGAGTTCGGCGTCGGTCACGCCGGCGCTGGGATAGGCGCAGCCATAAGTCCCGTCGCCCTGGTCGGTGCAGTATTGCGGCGCGGGTGCGCCGGGGACCAGCACGCCAAGCACGGCCGTCCCGGCGGTCGAGACGAAGTCGACCTTGCTGGTTTCCCACGTCGCGCCAAGGTTGACGTTGAAGTGTGGCGCGGGGCGCAGGAATGCCTCGATCTCGACACCGGTCGCGCGGGCGTCGCTGTTGCGAACCTGCGGCACGAAGTTGATGATGGCGAAGGCCTGATAGTTATCGTAGATGTAGTGATAGGCGGTCGCGGCCAGGCGCACGGTCTTGTCCGCATTGGCCCACTTCGCACCCAGCTCGAACGAATTGAGCGTTTCGCCGCCGTGCTGGAAGTTGGCGACGTCGACGACCGGGCTCAACGTGAAGTTGCCGCCCTTGATCCCCCGGTTCCACGAAGCGAACAGGAGGGTGTCCGCGTTCGGCTTGAAGTTCAGGCTGACACGTGCTGCCCAGTCACCATCGGAAATCCGGTCCACGCCTGGGCGCAGCGCGGCAAAACTCTCGTCAGAGCCCAGTTCGACCGTCGCCCCTCCGGACGTCACGGCCGAGCGATAATCGACACGCTTGGTGTCCTTCGAATAACGACCGCCGGCAACCAGCGTGACCTTGTCGGCGAGGTCGTATTCGACCTGCCCGAACAGCGACCAGTTCTTCGAACGCAGGTTGTAGTCGTCGTCGATGGCCGGGTTGGTCCCGTCCAGCCCGGTCGCCACCGCCGCGCTCAGCGCGGGGACGCCGCTGGTCAGGCTCGATCCGCGGATCTTCATGTCCAGGTAGTAGGCGCCCACCTGCCAGCGAAAGCGCGGAGCGTCGCCGGACAGCCGCAGCTCCTGGCTGAACTGGCGGTACTTTGCGGTCGTGCCAAAACCGATCAGGTCGAGCGGAGTGGCGTCGCCATCCTCGGCATAGACCTTGTCGAGCCAGGTGTAGTTGGTGATCGCGGTCAGCTTTGCGCCGCCCAGATCGTAGAGCAGCTTCGCCTGCGCGACGTCGATGTCCCGATCCAGCGAACCGCGAAGGTTGGAGAAGTTGGCGTAGGGACTGGCCTTTTCACCGGTGATCGCATTGATCACGCCCCCGGTGCCGTTGGAAAGCCCCGCCGCGTCCGTGGCGCAATAGCCGCTCGCCGTGAGGTCGCAGTTGTCGAACACGTAGCCACCGGTGGCGACCCCGTTGTCCTCGGAATGCTTGTACCACAGGTCGAGCGTGCCGCGCTCGCCAAGGTCGGCCTGGATCGTGCCGCGCAATGCCCAGCCGTTCTCTCCGCCCAGCGCCTGTCCGTTGCTTTCGAACACTCCGGGCAATGCGGCCTGGGGCTTCACATAGCCATCGGCCCTGGCGATCCGTCCGGCGACGCGGAAGCGCAGCCCCTCGGCGATGGAACCGCCCGCCGCGCCTTCCAGCATGCGCCGGTTGAACCGCTCGTAGCCGGCGGTGGCATAGCCATTGAACGTTGCGTTCGAGGCGTCGGTGGAGAGGTAGTGGATCAACCCGCCGGTCGCGTTCCGCCCGAACAGCGTTCCTTGCGGTCCACGCAGGACTTCCACGCGCTGGACATCGAACAACTGGCCCGACACGCCATTGATCGAACCCATGTAGGCGTCGTCGATATAGACCGCGACGGGGCTTTCCAGATAGTCGGTGAAGTTATTCTGCGAAACGCCGCGCAGGTTGAAGATGGTCACGTTGGGTGACCAGGCGTTGAGCTGCAGACCCGGCACATGCTGGGTGATCTGCGTCGTCTCGGTGATGCCGAGAGCCTTGAGCTGATCGCCCGAAAAGGCCGAAATCGCGATCGGCACGCGGCCGACGTTCTCCGAACGCTTGGTCGCTGTCACGACGATGTCGCCGAACACCACCGGGCTATCGGCAGATGCCCGCTCCTGCTTTGCGTCCTGTGCCGCAGCATCGTTTGCGAAAGTCGCAGCCGTCGCCGCCAGCACAACCGCAGTGGTCAGCTTCCACCTGGATTCCATCCGTCGGTACTCCCCATGCACTTCAAGGTGCCACTTCGTTTTCTGTGACGGGATGATGGTGGAATATTATTTTAATTCAACGATATAACATTTCCGAAAACGAACAGGCGATGCGCATTTCGGGTAGCGTGGAAGCAAAGGCGCGGGTTTCTGCCGAGTCTGCCGGAAGGGCGATCAAGCTGCCGTTCCGGATGGATTCCGGACCCGGCGCGAATGGCGCGCTTTGCGTACACCACCTTACGCGTTTCGGATAGCGCCGCCAGCGCCGATGCTGTCCCTGAAGATCAGGGCATCATGGGTAGAGTGGAGCAGGAGTCCGGCATGCAGGGCGATGCGGCAGCAGGCGTAACCACGGAGGCAGACCGCTTCGGCGCCCTCGTGCGCCCGTGCGATCTCGGCAAGGGCACGCTGCGCGTCGCGATCAAGGATTGCATCGACATTGCCGGTTGGCAGACCCGGCAGGGAAGCGCCGTCCTGGCCGACGTTCCGCCCGCCATCGCCAATGCCGAGGTTGTCACGTGCATCCTTTCCGATCCGCGCTGGCGCATCATCGGCAAGGCGCGGATGCACGAATTCGCATATGGCGTAAGCGGGCTCAATCCGGCCTGTGGCACCCCGATCAACCCGTTCTGGCCGGATCGTATTCCGGGCGGCTCATCAAGCGGCAGCGCGGTGGCGGTGGCCTCGGGCCTCGCCGACGTGGCGATCGGGACCGATACCGGTGGTTCGGTCCGGATGCCGGCCGCCTGCTGCGGAGTCATCGGGTTCAAGCCAACTTTCGGCCTCGTCAGCCGCCGGGGAGCGCACCCCGCGAAATCCTCGCTCGATTGCATCGGCATCTTCGCGCGCGAGATGGGTCTCGTCGAGGCGATGATGGAGACTATCGCGCCCGGCTTCGTGCCCGCCACGCTATCGAGATCGCCCACGCTCGGCCTGGTCACGCCCGGCACGAGCAACGGCATCGCCGGCTACCTCGCCGCCGCGATCGCGGGGGCGGGCATTGCCAACCGCAGTACGGCGCTCGACGGCATGGAGGCCGCCTTTGCGGCCGGCATGACGATTATCGGACGCGAAACCTGGGCGGCGCTCGCGCCATTCGTGTCGCATCCCGGCATGGGCGATGACGTGCGTACCCGCCTCATGCGCGCATCTGCATTGACGGATGAGGACCTGGGCGCCGCCGAAGATGTCCGTGCGGCTTTTCGCGATGGCGTGGATGCCGCGCTGGAGGGCGTCGATGCGCTTGTGCTGCCGACCCTGCCGGTTGTCCCGCCGCTACTTTCCGAAGCTGAAGATGCCGCCGCACTTCTGCCTCTGACCCGGCTTGTGCGGCCCTTCAACCTCAGCGGGCATCCGGCAATCGCACTGCCGCTGCGGGCGGCCCATGGCGTCCCGGTGTCTTTGCAGCTCGTGGGGCGCCACGGCGGCGATGCGGCGCTTTGCGCTGTTGCGGCTTACGTCATTCAACGTCTCGGGGCGGCCGGTCTCTACGGCAACCCTGGAACCGATCGGGAGAATTGAGATGGAAACCGGCGAAGCCTTGGCTGAACGGTCCTTCGCGCAACTGTTCGAGGGCGACCGTGCCGATGGCGCGATCTACCGCGATCCGGCGCTGTTCGAAGCGGAGATGGACCGCATCTTCGAGCAGACCTGGGTATGGGTTGCCCATGCGAGCGAACTGCCCAGCCCCAACACCTTCAAGACCGCGCACGTCGGCACCAATCCGGTGATCGTCACGCGCGACAAGAAGGGCGAAGTCCACGTCCTGCTCAACCGCTGCCGCCACCGCGCGGCGAGTGTCTGCGAGAAGAAGCGCGGCAAACAGTCGGTCTTCGTCTGCCCCTATCATGGCTGGTCGTATGATCCCGACGGCACCTTGCGCAAGGTACCCCACCGCTGGGGCTACGGAGACGATTTCGACCCCACGCAGTTCCCCCTCGTGTCGCTGCGGGTCGAACAATACGCCGGCATGATCTTCGCAACCTTCAACCGGGATGCCCCGCCACTCGAGGAACACCTGGGGGCGGCGCGCAAGTGGATGGACCTGTTCATGAAGCAGGGCGCGGGCTTCGGCGTGAGGGCGCTTGGGCAGCACAGCTTCCGCTTTCCCGGAAACTGGAAGATCCAGCTCGAAAACACCACGGATGCCTATCACTTCCCCATCGTCCACAAGACCTTCCTCGACAGCCTCGACGAGGAGACCGAAAACGTCTTCGACGTGCTGGGGCAAGGTGGCTGGGTCGAGGATCTTGGCAACGGTCACTCGGTCATGGTGATGATCCCCTCGCTGATCGACCTCGAGGAAGATCTCGCCGCGCCCATCCCGGAACGCTTCGCCGCGCTGGCGGCGGAGTTGGTCGCGGAAGGGCACGACGATCTGGCCGTGCGCCGCATCGTACGTGCTGTGGGCGGCACGGGGTTCAACCTCAACCTGTTCCCGAACGTTGCCTGTTCGATGGCGTTCTTCCGCGTCCTGCGCCCGATCGACGTGGGCACGACGGAAGTCACGCACGTCGCGATCGGCATGGCGGACCCCGCCGAGGGGGCGCCCTCGGTCGGTCCCGCCAACCGCGCGCGCATCCGCCTGCACGAGCACTTCCAGGGGCCGATGGGCTTCGGGACGCCTGACGATGCCGAAGGCTGGGAGCGTGTCCAGCGCGGGGTTCAGGCAGGCGAAGGCGTGCCGATCCTCGTCAACCGCGGCGTTGCCCCGCCGCAGGGCGTGGCGGTGGAAGGGCATGATGCCGGTGATGTCAGCAGCGAGGTCGGCATGCGCGCGGCCTATCGCATGTGGAAGAGGATGATGGAGCAATGAGCGCGACGACACTGGATCAGCAGGCGGTCACCCTCGCCGATCTAACCGCCTTCGTGTGGCGCGAGGCCGACATGCTCGACAGGCTGGACTACAAGGCCTGGCTCCGGCTGTGGAGCGAGGATGGCCTCTACATCGTGCCGGTGGAACGCGGTGCGATCGATCATGCCAATGCGGTCAATGTTCTGTACGACGATGCCGAGATGCGCGAAATGCGGGTAAAGCGTTTGCTCAGCGGCTTCTCGATGAGCAGCGCCCCGCCAGCGCGGACGGTGCGCACCGTCTCCCGCATTGTCGAAACGGCGCGCAGTGCGGATGCGGTGGACCTGCGCGCCGCGCAGATCCTTGTCGAATACAAGTACGAACGGCACCGCATGCTTGCTGCCGATGTCGACTATCGCATCGCGATCACCGCTGGCGGTCTGAAGCTTGCGCGCAAGGTGGTGACGCTGGTCAATTGCGACGATGCCCTGCACGGCATCGGCTATCTTCTCTGACGGGAGAGGGACCGGGCCTCGGACGTCCGGTCCCCAAGGTCGCCTAGACCCGGCGGCGGAGCGTCTCGGAAGGCAGGCAGCCGTACTGCTGGCGGTAATACTGGGCATAGCGCCCGAAATTGACGATGCCGCATTCGAGCATCAGCTCGGTCACGCTGGCATCGCCGGCCGCGCTCATCAAGGCAGAGTGCAGGCGTTCAAGCCGGTGGCGGCGAACGTATTCCAGTGGCGTGACGCCGAGGAAGTCGCGGAACCCGTTCTGCAGCGAGCGCACCGAAACCCCGACTTGCGCAGCCAGCGCATTGATCGACACGTTGTCGTCTAGCGACTGATGGATTATCTCTCTGGCGCGGCGCACGTGGCGTGGCGAAATGTCGTTTCCGTGCAGCGCGATCTGTTCGGAATAGCTGTTGCAGTAGTTGCCCAGCAAGATCTCGGCCAGCACCATCTCGTACTGCCGCTTGAGCCGGCGACTGGCCATGATCGTCGGGCCGAGGCGCAACTGTTCGCCAAGGTGCTGGACCATGCCTCGCCATACCAGCGGCAGTTCCCGCGCGCCCTGGTTGCCGGAATAGAACTCGAGCGGGCGGCTCACCGGGATGTGGAGCTCTCGTGCAAGGTATTCGGTGCAGGTGGCAACCGGCAGCCGTACTGCAAGATGTCGGCAGGAGGGCGTCATTTCCACGCGCAGGGGAGTGCCGGGCGATGACACCAGCATTTCGTCCCGCCGGAGAACGACCTTTCCGTGGTTGGCCCACATCGTCGTCTCGCCATCCAGCGCCAGGTGGACGAGGACATGGGAATCGCCAAGCTCGGCCGAAACTGCGACGTCGGCACCATATTGCAGGTCGACAATCTGGATCGACCCGATCTCGGCGCTGTGGATGTGGGCATCCAGCTTGCGTGTGTGGCTGCATTCGAAGCTGTGGCGCGCAAGCTGCCGGCTCAATGCATTGTGGACGACTTCGGCATCCTGCGAGACGAGGCTGTTGACCCCCGGCACATTGGCTTCGGCAAGTGATGCAAGCATGCCCACGCTCCGATTTCATCCCGCGCGCCGGTTAGTCCCGACCGGACCAGCGGCACAATTGAAATCCCGAGCAGAGAACATACCCGCCCGGCCCGCGAGTCAAGTACGGGGTGCAAAGCCCATTCCGTTTCGGCACAGCCCTTGCGCATATCGGATAGCCACCACCGCATCCCGCACTCTAGCCCGGCAGCGTCAGAATTGATGTGCACGATGGGAGCCGGGTCATGGCAAGTTCCGAAGGTCAGTTGTCGAAGCTGGGTGAAGCGGCCCGAACATTTCTTGCCACGCGGCCGGGCCTGCTGATCGCCGGACGTAACACGCCCGCCGCCAGCGGCGCGCGGCGCGACGTGCTCGATCCATCGACCGGGCTTGTGGTCACCGACGTGGCCGAAGGCGGAGCGGCGGACGTCGACGCGGCGGTGGCAGCTGCCCGCGCGACCTTCCAGAGCGCCGAGTGGCGCGACATGCGTCCCCTGGCGCGCGAACGCCTGCTTCACCGCCTGGCCGACCTGATCGAACGCGACGCCGATATCCTTGCGGAACTCGAAGTGATCGACACCGGCAAGATCCTGCCGATGGCGCGTCATGGCGATCTCGTCATCGCTCTGGATTCCCTGCGCTACATGGCAGGCTGGACCACCAAGATCGAAGGGACGACGATCGATCCCTCGTTCTCCTACATTCCCCCGATCCGCTTTTCTGCCCGCACCGTGCGCCAGCCGGTCGGCGTTGTCGGGCAGATCATCCCGTGGAACTTCCCGCTGGTCATGGCCATCTGGAAAATCGCGCCGGCGCTTGCCGCAGGCTGCACCGTCGTGCTGAAGCCCGCCGAGGACACCCCGCTCACCGCGCTCTACCTTGGCCGCCTGATCGCGGAAGCCGGGTTCCCGGCGGGAGCCGTCAACATCGTGACCGGCGGGCGCGAGGTCGGCATGGCGATCGTCGAGCATCCCGGCATCGACAAGATTGCCTTTACCGGATCGACCGCCGCCGGCCAGGACATCCAGCGTAGGGCCGCCGCCACGATGAAGCGCCTCAGCCTGGAACTCGGTGGCAAGAGCCCGGTCGTTATCCTCGAGGATTGCCCGGTGCCGATGGCGGTGGAAGGCGCGGCGGGCGCGATCTTCTTCAACCACGGCCAGGTCTGCACCGCCGGTTCACGCCTGCTGGTCCACCGCAGCATCTACGAGGACGTCGTGCAGGGGCTAGCCCATGCGGCGAATGGCATGGTGCTGGGCGAAGGGATGGACCCGGCCGGCCAGATGGGGCCCTTGATCTCCGCCCGCCAGCGGGACCGTGTTGCCGGTTACGTGCAGGGTGCGCTCGATCAGGGCGCGCGGCTGCTGGCGGGCGGTGAAGCGCCGGACCGCGACGGGTTCTTCTACCGGCCGACAGTGCTTGCCGATGGCACGCCTTCCATGACCATCTTCCAGGAGGAAGTGTTCGGTCCGGTGGTCATTGCCATGCCCTTCGATACGGAAGAGGAAGCGCTCGCGCTTGCCAACGATTCCTGCTTCGCGCTGGGCGCCAGCGTCTGGACGCAGAACCTTGCGGCGGCCAACCGCTTCGCCGGCGCGCTGCGCTCGGGCAACGTCTGGATCAACGCGCACAACATCCTCGACCCGGCGGTGCCGTTCGGTGGGTGGAAGATGTCGGGATATGGCCGCGAACTGGGACACAGCGCGGTCGAACTCTATACCGAGGCCAAGTCCATCACGATGCCGCTCCTCTGAAGAGCCCGCTGCTGGCGGGGCTATCCCGCCAGCAGCACGGAATGCTCGATCATCGTTTCGGCCCAGCCCGAAGGCAGCGGTGCAACGAACAGGTTCTCCGTCCGATAGCGCGCGATGCGCCAGCCCTGGCCGGTCAGCCGGAATCGCGCATGGAGACGGCTCGAGCGCAGGAGCGCACGGCCGTCGTCGTGGACCCACGGCTGGAACTGTACCCACAATCCTTCGGCGCCGCGCCCGTCGTCATCCGCCGTCAGCTGTTCGGAACAGAGGTAGTGGGTGTTGAACACCATCGCCGGATCACGCCGGGCCAGAACCGTGCGCATGAAAGCCGCAACCTGCGCCGGTCCACGGTGCTGGCCGAAACCCGCGCCATGGAGGCCGCCCACGCCCTCCCAGGTACCATCCTCGGCAAACAGCGCGCCGATCGCTTCGGCGCGGCGCGCTTCATCCAGGTCGGGCTGGGGGAGGGGGCAGTCGCACAGGAACATGTAGCGGGCCAGCAGGCGACGCGCCGCGCTTTCCGCCTGGAGCCTGTCGACATCGCGTCGCAGCGCGTCGAGTTTGCCTTCGATCATGTCCATCCAGGTTCCGTTCGGTGCCGTTAGGTGCGTTTAGGTGCCTTCTAGGTATCGCCGCTGCAAAGTCATCCGGAGAGGTCCTGCGCGTGCGACGGAAGTTTCGCAAAGTGGCCAGCGCGTGCGGCTCTCGGCCATCGCGGACCATTGCTGCGCGATCTGCATAGCGACTGCGCGCGCCCTGCGGTCAGGTTCCCCGGACACGACAGGCAAGGCCCGACAGATACGGGTCGAAGCGTAGCGACGGAGATCCTGATGGCAACAGCACCGATCCAGAACCCCGCAGCGCCCTCGGTCGCGCCGGATGCGATGGACGCGCTGCTCGACGCGGTGCGCAGCCGGCGCGAGGAGTTCAGCGAGGGACAGCAGATCAGTGCCGACGTGGTCGAACTGATGAAGCGGGCTGGCGTCTATCGCGCGTGCGTGGCGAAGGAACTGGGCGGAGACGAGGTTTCGCCCGGCACCTTCCTGCGCATGATCGAACGGATCTCGGAAGCTGACGGTTCCGCCGGATGGGTCGCGAGCTTCGGGGTGTCTGCGGCGTATCTCGCGTCGCTGCCCGTCGACACGCTGCGCCAGATGTATGCCGACGGGCCGGACGTGGTCTTTTCAGGCATGATCTTCCCCCCGCAGGCTGCCCGGCCCGTGGGCGACGAACTGGAAGTCAACGGGCGCTGGAGCTGGGGCAGCGGCAGCACCGGGGCGGACTACATCGGTGTCGGCATCAAGGTCGAAGGCGACGCTTCGACGGCAGGCCTTCCACTGGTGGCTGTGATGCCGGCGCACAAGGCGCGGATCGTCCGCAACTGGAACGTGATCGGCCTCAAGGGCACCGGCAGCCACGATGTGGCGGTCGACAAGGTCATGGTCCCGCGCGAATGGACCTTCGTGCGCGGTAGCGCGCCGAGCCTCGAGGGTGCGCTGTTCCGCTATCCTGCAATGGCGCTGGCTGCGCAGGTCCTGGCGGTGGTCGCCCTGGGCGTGGGGCGTGCCGCAATAGAGGAACTCATGGCCTATGCCGCCGGACGGACGTCGATCACCGGTGCGCCGACGCTGGCCAACCGTCCCAACGTGCAGGCCGACCTCGCCCGCGCCGAGGCCATGCTGCGTTCGGCCCGTGCGTTCTTCTATGAAACGACCGAGGATGCCTGGGAGGCGCTGCTGCGCGGCGACGAGCTGACGGCGAAGCAGGTGACGCTGCTTCGGCTTGCAGCAAGCCATGCGGCGCGCGCGGGTTCCGATGTCGCGACGGCGGTCTATCGCATGAGCGGAACGACCGGCATTTTCGCCGGCCATCCGGTGGCGCACTACATGCATGACGCGATGATCGTGCCGCAGCACGCGTTCCTCGCCGATGGCACCTTCGAAAGCGCGGGCAAGGTCTTGTTTGGTCTGCCATCGCCCGCCGGATTCCCCTGATATCAGGAGCGTGATGCAATGACTGAACCTGCCAATGCGCCCTTGCGCGTGCTCTTCTGCGGCGCGGTGCTGCAGAATTTCTTCGACCTGCCGTCGGCCGAAATCGGCAAGGTCTGGAAAGCGACCGGCGAACTTCTGCGCGGCATCCGCGACGTACCAGGTGCCACCATCATCGGCACGATCGACGACGACCAGACCATGGTTGGCACTTCGCCCACCGGCTTTCCGTGGACGTTCTACATCCTGGCGGACATGCCGGACCGCGACAGCGTAGTAGCCGCATGCAACCTGCTGCGCACGATCGAAATCGGTGAGCACCGCCTGTGGCGCTACATTCGCATCGAAGCGCGGATCGGGCGCGAACTGGCGATCCCCGAGCTATGATGGAGGCGGTCCTGATCACCGGCGGGGCGCGCGGCCTGGGCGAGGTGCTTGTGCGCGCGTTTCACGGGGCGGGCTGGCGTGTCGCGGTTTCTGACATCGATGGCGACGCCGCGCACGGACTCGCCATCTCGCTCGATGCCTCCGGCAAGACCGCGCTCGGGCTGGCGCTCGACGTGCGCATGCAGACCGATTTCGAAGCCGCGCGCGATGTCATGCTCGATCGCTGGGGCGTGGTCCACGCGCTGGTCAACAATGCGGTGGTCACCCGCGCGCAGCCGGTGCTGGACATAGCGCCGGACGATTTCTCGGCCGTGGTCGAGGTCAACCTGCGCGGCACTTTCGTCGGCAGTCAGGTTTTCGGGCGCCTGTTCAAGACTTGCGGCTATGGCCGCATCGTCAACATTGCCTCGCTTGCCGGGCAGAACGGGGGCACCGCGACCGGGGCCCACTATGCGGCGTCCAAAGGCGGGATCATCACGCTGACCAAGGTCTTCGCGCGCGATCTCGCGCCGTTCGGAGTGGCGGTCAGTGCCATCGCTCCCGGCCCGCTCGATCTGCCCAGCGTGCGTGAACTTGTCCCTGCCGAAGCGCTGACGGCGCTGACGGAGACAATTCCGGTCCGCCAGCTTGGCGATCCTGGTTTCATCGCCCGCACCGCCGTGCATCTCGCAGGGCGGGACGCGGCATTCGCAAATGGAGCAACATGGGATGCAAACGGCGGTCTCTTCATGCGTTGAGGCAGAGGCTTCTGCGCCAGGCTTTCGCGATGCGATGGCCGCGCTGGGCGCGGCGGTCAGCGTCATCACGACCGACGGACCTGCGGGGCGGCATGGCATCACGGCAACGGCAGTCTGTTCGCTTTCGGACCAGCCCGCGTCGCTGCTGGTGTGCGTCAACCGCTCTTCACGCATGCATCAGGTGCTTGCGCGCAACGGGGTCTTCGCGGTGAACGTGCTTGCCGCGGGGCAAGAGGACATCTCCCGTCTTTTCGCCAATCCCGCACGCGACATGGCGGAGCGCTTCGATCTGGCGGGGGATCTGGTCGAGACTTCGGTTCATGCGCCGGGTCTCGCGGCGGCGCAGATCACCGTGGCCTGCGCGGTGACGATGATGATCGAGGCTTCCACCCACAGCATCGTCATGGGTGAAGTGCGGCAGATTGTCGGCGGACAAGGCCAAGGCGCGCTCATCTATTACAAGCGGGATTACCACGCGCTGCGGTGATCCGTTTCCAGCGCGGAAGGGGGCGAGTCCCGACCACGCTGGATGGCATCGGACGCGAAATTAACATATATCAACACCAATTCGTGTCTTGTGTCCTAGTTTCAATGGTTTGCAGGCGATAAACCTGTCCATTGTGTTTCGCTCATAATTTGGACGATCAAGGGAGTTGGAAGTGCAAGACGCCGTAGGCGGCTCACTTCCTACTCGCTTGATCGTAACCCGATCGCAGCGTGACGGTTCAGTCTTCAGAGGAGGGCAGCGGCTCGGGCGACTGTCCCGGTGATACGCGAGCTAGGACAGCCGTGTAGAGCTGACGCCAGTGTTCCGCCTTACCGCGCTCACGCTCGGCCGTTCGGTCCGCCTTAGCCCTTTCGGCACGGGCATCCCGGAGCTCGGTCTCAAGGCGCTCGATCTTGTTGCGGAGTGCCGCTTCGATGTGCCGATATTCCTCGGGCGTTCGCAGCGGGACCTTCTTGCCGTCTATCACCTCGGTTTCCGCGCGGGTTTCGACGCGTTCCTCGCCGATCTCGTCGGCGAAGTTGTTGTAGAGGTACTGGCGGCTGACCTTTGCTTCACGTGCCACCGAGACGAACGTCACAGCCTGCCTGGTGTCGCGCAGCCGCATGATCGCATCCTCGACTGCAGCGCGCTTCTCTGCGCTACGACGGCTGCGGGCATCGTTGAGTGTTGCGATCCGCAGATCCGGTCCCATGGTCATGACGTCGCTTCCTCTCGAGCAGTGGCCGGCCTGTAGCGCTGCTTTTCACCCTTGTAGAGGCCGTGCTCCTCGATGGAGCGGATGATGGTGTCGGTGTTGTGGACCGCATCCTTATTGCGTTGCAGGCGCTTTCGCGTGATGTCGGCCATGCGGGTCTGTCCGCCTTCCTCGTAGTTCTGCGCTTCCTGCTCGAGCCCTTCGATCGCGGCGTAAAGTCCGGCCCGTTCACAGCGGAAGTGCTCCACGTCGCCGCCATCGGCGCGGAAGAACCGGCAGGTCAGGCAGGCGTGGGCGTGCTCGCACCATTCGCCGAGTTGCCCTGGCAGCGTGCAGGCGCCGCCGCAGACCCGCGTGGCCAGCATGGTTTCCTTGCGCAGCAGGAGATCGCCGACCGCTTCGTCGACCTTGCCCGCGATTGTGAAGAACTGGCCGCCACCCTTTCGCAGCAAGGCGTTCTTCTTGAGATCGAGACGCTTGTTGACGTACATCGACGCCATATCCGGCGAGGCATGGCCGAGCTCGAACATGATGCTCAGGATGTCGTGGCCTTCGGCCGCCATTTGTGTCCCTCGATGGTGGCGCAACGGATGCCATGAGAAGTCGAACGGCTTGCCTTCGCCATCGACGATCCCGTGCCTGAGGCACAGCATCCTGAGCTCCTGCAAGGTCCAGTTGTAGCCGAGGAACGATTCCCGCTTGCCGTAAAAGACGGGGAACAGGTATTTCGTGGCGCGCCCGTAACGCTGCCGGACGCGATCCTGCTGGGCTTCGATCAACTCGATCATGGCCCGGTGCGCGGGATCGGTCGCCAGCAAGGGCTTGGTGTTCCAGCGGCTGACCTTGTTCTGCCAGAACGTGAACAGCATGAACCGCTTGTCGTGCGGATCGGGCCGCAGGCAGTCGAAGAGCAAGGCATGCAGGTCTTCGGCTCGCGCACCGGTGGTGATCCCGATCATGAAGATTACCGGGATAGGGGCAGGCAGTTCATCGAGCCTGGCCATCATCGCGGCCAAGGCCTCAGGAGGCGCCGCCCGGTTGGCGCCCTCTCGCGAAGCGTAGAGCCGGTTGCGCGGGTCATCCGGTGCCTGCTTGTAACGGATGCGCCGCGCCGCGCGCTTGTCGAGCGCGATCCGCGGCCATTCCCCCGGCAGTAGCACCGGTGCTGCCCGCATCAGTTGGACGATGTCGGTGTACCAGTTCTTGCCGGCGGCATTGCGCGCGTTTCCCCATGCAAGATAGCGCTCCATCGTTAGTTCGTTGATCTTCGCAGGACCAGCGACGGATTCTTCGTGGAGGAACTGCGCAAACAGCCGTAACCGAGATCGCATCGCGATCACCGTTCTTGGCGCAAATTCCCCATGTGCGACCTTGTCGAGCAGGAAGCCGCGCATCAGCGGGCGCAGCCACGGCTCGAAGTTCAGGAAGTTGATATAGGTGTCGCTTCGCCGTTGCCGATCGCGGAAGCGTGTGTCCTCCTCGCTGTAGAGATCGTTGAGCAGGATGATGTCGCGGTCATGCATCGGTGCCATCTGCGCCCGGTTGATGATCGCGAAGCGATGGATATCACCGAACAGCTGCACTTCCGGTGAGCGGAACTCGCTGGTGACGATCTTGCCGCCCCGGATCCACTGGCGGGTCTGGCTTTGCCTGCGCCGTCCATAATTCGCGCCATACCAGGCGGCGTAGCACTCCAGCACTGCATCGTTGTGGTGGTTCCGTTTGCGCGCACCCTCGTCATCTGATGGCGCGAAGCCGGGGTGAGGGATGTCGGCAAGGCAGCCCGCCTCAAAGTGACCAAGCAGGTCCGCGCCTTCCTCTACCAGATAGCGGATCACCGGGATCCGGCGCTGGAACCAGTGGGCGTCCGCCTTGCGATCGTCGAGAACGGATACCGCCAGGTAAGCCTTGATCTCGTTGGTGAGTACCGGAACCGCAGCCTGAAGCGGCAAGCTTGCGTATGTCTGGCTCAGCCAGGGATGGCCGAACACCTCACCCATCATGGCGTCCGACCAAATGGGATTGGCGACGAGGAGGGGGGATATCTCCGCGAGGCGCCCCTCAAGCCAGTTGTTGTAGCGATCGGTATCGTGCGGCGTGCCGCCGACGAGCGCCAGCGGCGTCAGGCCCATCGCAGATCCTTTCCGAGCAGCTCAGCCTCGCGAAGTTTCTCAAGCCTTTCATGCACCTCGTCGGGTCCTGTGAGGTAAAGCCTGCGGATTTCCGAGGCGAACAGGTGCTGATAGAACGCCGCTGTCGTTTGCGGGCTGGCATGCCCGAGCCGGTCGGCCACTTCGAGCAGGCTGTATCCCGCCGCGATCGCCTCGGATGCATGGCTGTGGCGGAACATGTGCCAGCTGAAGGCGATATGGGTGCGCTGCTCCAGCAGGCCCGCGAGCTTCTGCGCGTAGGACAGGCTCATGGCGTGCCCGATGACGCCGGCTTTGACATTGGTGAAGACGTACTCGGCGCCGGACTCGAAGGCTGGCAGATATTCGTCGCTGGTGATGTAATCGACGTACATGTTGAGCACGTAGTCGTGCACCGGCACACCGCGCGTCCGGCCCGATTTCGCACGGGCCTCATTGGCATTGTCTTCGCGCGGAACGACCCAGATGACCTTTTCGGCGAGATCGATATCGACATGGCGCAGGCCCAGCGCTTCACCGATCCTAAGGCCGGTGTTGTAGAGCAGCACGACCAGGAAGGCGTCGCGCGCGAGCCCGCAGGCCTCGATCAGCCGCAGAACCTCGCTCGGCGTCAGCCGCTTCTTGAGCACCTGCTGCTGGACCCGGCCGGGATCGCCCGAGAGATAACGGTCTTTGCGCCGTGTCGTCCGTCGCTGGCTGATATGCTCAAGGAACGGCTTGTAGATCCGGTGGCCGTCATAGGCCTTTGTGACCTCGGTCGTATCGACCGCGAAGTCGTCAGTGCCGTTGTAAAAGCGGTAGAACGATTTGACCGCGAGCTGGATCTGGTTGCGCGTCGATGGTGCCAGAATCCGCGTTTCCTGCTTGCGTAGCAGGATCAGCCGAGGACTTGGCAGCGCATCCTTTCGGCGGGCAAGCCGCCAGGCAAGGAAGCTGTCATACAGCGCAACCGTGGCTTCATGGATGCCGGCGCCGTTTGCGCCGAGGAAGCTAGCGAAGTCCACAACGTGGCGAACATAAGCGCGGATCGTGTTTGGTGACGCATGGGTCTGTTCGAGATGGACGATCCAGTGACGAAGGCACTCGACGACATCGCCGTCATCATCCAATACCGTCCACGACCGGCGACCGCCGGGCATTTCGATGCGCGCAGCCTGCCAGGGCGTCGTAGCGAACGGAGTGGACACGGTCGCTGATACTGTTGAAAGACCCCCGTGACTGCAAGCCTTTCGCCATCACACTGGACACAGTTTACATGGACAGTTATGGTATCGGTATTAACATAATCATTATTATCGATTTAAAAGGTGCGTGTCGGCGGAGGACCGCCCTGTCGGTCCGCTCGCGTGGCGAACCCAGATTTTCCTTTTATCACGGTCATTTCACGTTCCCCTCACGCCCGGATCACGGATTTGGGACGGGCGGCCTTCATTACTTGTCGCGAGGCACCCGGTCTCGATCAGGTCCCCGAAGGGCCGTTCGGCACCGGTGGTCTCGCACTCAAGCAATGGGGGACTCCCACATGAAAACCAACAAGAGCAGGCTTGCCCTGGGCGCAGCCAGTGCGGCCGTTGCCGTGGGCCTCGCGGCCCAGGTCCAGGCCGCCACTACGACCAGCGGAACCACCGTAACGGTCGCCGGGACCGACAACACCGCCGACAGCGTGAATACTGCGACCAACGCCGTGTCCGGTTCGACCGTCACGGTAAGCATCAGCACCGGCGCGACCGTCGTCCAGCCCAGCACTGCCCTCTCCCCGACGCAGCAGGGCGCGGTCGCGATCACCAATCGCGGGACCGTCGGCACCTCGGTGGCGCCGGTTGGCATCGTTTACGCAGGAACCTCCACCAGCAGCGACAACACCTTCGACCTTGCCAACCTCGGTGCGATCACCGGTGGCGTCTCGGTCAACGGCGTTGGCGGCACAGTCAACATCGTCAACAGCGGCACGATCGACAACGGCATCGGCGTCACGGCCGCAGGCGCGGTCACGATCCGCACCGGTGCGGTAAAGAGCGGATCGGGCATTGCCGTATCGGCGGCCAGCCAGGACAACGTGTCCATCGCGGTCGACGGAACGATCGGCACCGCCGGCACCGAGATGGTGTCCTCTGCCCTGCGCGACGTGCAGGCCATCAGCATCGGCACGACTTCTACTTCGACCGGCCCGACCACCGAAACCGTCGATGGCACCACGACCGTCTCGGGCTCTTCCTCCAGCGACTACACCGGCGGAAGCGCTGATGTCGCGGTGGAAGCGGGCGGCGCATCGGGCGCCGTTCTGGCTGTCGGCCTCGCTTCGGCAAGCGTCTCGGTTGACGGGGCAGTAGGCGCCGAGGACCAGAGCGCGCAGGTGAACGCGATCGCCAACCTGGGCGAAGTCCACTCGGCATCGGACTACGAATACGTCACGACCGCGACCGGCTCCAGCTATGCCACGCACGAGGAATTCGCCACGATGGGTGGCGACGCATCGGTCGACATCGGCGAAGGCGGCTTCGTTTCGGGCGCAGTGACGGCTGCGGGCCTTACCTCTGCCGAAGTGACCGTCGATGGCACCGTGGGCCGCGAGGGCTTCTCCTCGTCGGTCAATGCACGCGCGCTCGGCGTCTCGCACAGCGAGGACGAAACCGGCACCGTGGTCAATGCCAGCGGTGACTACACCAACAACTTCACTGCCACCAACGCCCGCACCGGCGGAACGGCTTCTGTAACGGTCGGGGAAAACGGCATCGTTCGCGGGGCAATCAATGCTCGTGCGGACGGCGACGCCACGATCGACAACAGCGGTCAGGTGGACGGAGCGCTCAACGCCCGCTCGAACGAATATGTCTCGAACCAGGAAGTGACTTCCTACAATTCGGGCACCTTCACCTCGGCGGACGGCGTCTCGGTAGATGCCTATACTTCGGGCTATGCCTTCACCAGCGGCAATGTCGGCAACGCAGCTTCGGTGACGAACGCCCAGGGCGCGTCGGCCGGATACGCCAACCTCAATGCCATCGGCGATGCCACGCTCACCAATGGCGGTGAACTGGTCAACGGCGCACTGGTGAATTCGTCGGGCACGACCTCGACGGGCAGCGGCGCCACGAGCGAAACCTACACCTTCACCGACACCGGCGAAGGCACCTATCGTTCCGCCTATTCGTATAGCGATGAAACCACCTCGGGCTCTTCGACCATCGGCGGCACGGCCAGCGTGGCCAACGCCAGCGGCGGCACGATCGGCAACGGTCCGGGCTCGTCGCTCTCGGTCAACGGCTTCGCCGGTGCCCAGGTGCAGAACGCGGGGATCATCAACGCTAACGTCAACCTCGGCTCGACCGGGTCGGACTCTACCAGCGCGTCGCTTTCGACCTACGACGAGACGGCAGATACCGTTGGTGTCACCGCTTCCGAGTCCACCTACGAATATGCCAACGCGAGCACGGCCACGGGCGGCTCCGCCAGCCTGACCAATGCGGCCGGTGGCCTCGTCGGACTGAACGACGAAAGCCCCGTCTCGGTCTCGCTCCATGCCAATAGCGATGCGTCGGTCACCAACGCCGGCCGCATCAACGGCCCGGTCTCGGTGGTTGCGGACGCGACCGATACGGCCAACTCCGGCGGTTCGGCCAATACCTTCACGGTCGACAGGACGACCGGCGTGGTGAACACGTCCGAAGCGGAGCATTACGAAAGCTCGTCGGCTTCTGCCGGAGGCAGCGCATCGTTTGCCAACGCCGCTGGCGGACTGGTTGTCGGGTCCGTGAACGTGAGCGGCGATGCCGGCGTCACAGTCTCTAACGCCGGTGTGGTCACCGGAACGACCTACGCGTCGAGCAACTCCTCCGCTTCGACTTTCGCGTACGAATCGCTCGAGACGGGCGTCTTCACGCCGGGTGCTGAAGGCGGGTTTGTCTCCGACTACACGCAGAGCGTCAGCTCGTCCTCGAACGACGATGGCGGTGACGTCACCGGGACCTACGATGGCTTCAACGGTGCGGTGCAATTCACCAATTCCGGTGCGTCCGACGGCTCGGTCACGCAGTTCGCCAATGGGAACAGCACGGCGACGGTAAGCGGAACGATCTTCGGCAGCTTCAACGAAACGGCTTCGGGCAGCGCCTCGACGTCGACCTATACCGAGACCACCCACTACGCCAACGACGCCGACGGCAACACCTTCGAAGGCACCTACGACGAGGCCTCGTCGGGCACCTACGATCGCACGGGCGGCAACAGCTCGCTTGCGGTTGCGGGCGGCACGATCACCGGCAACGCGACAGTCAACGCCGATGGCGATGCCTCCGCGCAGCTCGGCAACGGTGCCGAAATTGGCGGCAATCTCGACGTGCATGCCGCGACCTTCGGCAGCAACAGCACGTTCGCCGAAACCAGCTCGACAGTCGGGACTTACGTCGACGGCGACCTGACGGGCTATACCCTCGAGGAAGCGTCGGAATCGTCGAGCACCAACCTGGATAGCGCAGGTTCGGTCAGCATCGGCAATGCCGAAGTCGGTGGCTATGTCAGCGTCAGCGGCGCCAAGGGCGGTGCCACGCTGGACCTCGCCTCGGCCGGTTCGATCGGTGGCTCGGCCTACGTCTATGCCGGCGGGTCGGACTCGGAATCGGCGGGTACCTCGACCACGGTGGTTTCCGATGGTGAAACAACCGTCGATACTGCCTCTGAATCGAGCAGCACCGCAAACGGTGGCAACGTTTCGGCGACTGTCGCCGGTACGATCGGCGGCGACCTGTTCGTCGACACCAATGCCGGAAACGCGACTGTTGCCCTGACCGGGCAGGTTGGCTCCGACATCGTCGTGGACGCGGTTGGCTTCTCGGGAACGAGTGCCGGCACGACCCACACCGACGCGGACGGTTATGTCACCACGACGGAATCGACCTCCACCCCGGTGGGCGGAACGGCAAGCCTTGCGGTCAATGCCGCATCGCTCGACGTTCCTGCGTCCTATGGCGACATCGACGTCAGCGGCCTGGGCGGTTCGACCGTCACGATCGGCGCGAAGAGCGCGGTTCTGGCGGGCGCATACGACACCGAACTGAACGTTGGCGGCACCTATGCGGCCACCACCTCCAGCTCGGAGTTCACCGATCCCGCCATCGGCCTTGCCACCTACCACGAGGAAGGTACTTCGACCGCGGTCGGTGGTCCCGCTTCGCTGACCAATGCCGGCACGATCGGCTACGACAACGGCGATGACAGCGCGACGCTGGCCTCGGTCACTGTCGCGAGCGTCGGAGGTGCCACGGCGGTCAATACGGGCAAGATCTTCGGCAGCCTTTCGGCCAATGCGCTGGGGACCGATACCGTAACGACTGTCGACCAGATCAACCTCTATGACGTGACCCGCGTCGATACCACGGTCGTCGAATACACGGCGGTGGGCGGCAATGCGGCGATCACCAACAGCGGCCTGGTCACCGGATCGGTCTCGCTGGCGGGTGCAACCGGCACGGTCACCAACAGCGGCACGATCGGCGGCGACATCGCGGTCGGGCAGTCGGTGGACAACTACACCACGACCAGCGTCGACACTCTGACCCAGATTGGCGAAGAGCTGGTTACGGCCCAGCCGGAAGCGCCCTTCACCCAGACCTATACCGTCAATCAGAACGGTACGGTCGAAGGCGACATCCGGATCGGCGGCGCGTTCGGCAACTATGCCCTCGCTCCGTCGGATGGCGGCGAAGTCACCACCGCAGCGGTCGACACCACGGCGGTCGATGCCGACGGCCATCCGCTGACCAGCGTGATCAACGCCACGGTCAACCTCGGCAACAACTCCGTCACCAACGGCGGTGTCTATGCCGAATACGATCTTGATACCGGCGAGCGCTTCACCAACACGGTGGTGAACGTGGCATCGACGGCCAAGCTCGGCGGCGGCGTCCATGGCGTCGAAAAGCTGAACAAGCTTGGTACCGGCGTGTTCACGCTGACCGGCCCTTCCTATGTCGCGGCGACCGATGTCGATCCGGCTGAATGGACCCTCGATCTCGGCCAGTTCGAGATCCTGACCGGCGAAGTGCAGCTGGCCACCGACGACGGCGGCGTCTTCGGCATCCGCGGGGACGTGAAGAACGCGGGCAGCCTCGTTCTGGGCACCCGCCAGACGCTCGTCCCGACGCCGTTCGGTTCCAACCTGACCAGCACCGCGACCCAGACCATCGCCGGCGTGGACGTCTACCAGCAGGGCGATTTCGTCCAGACCAGCAGCGGTTCGCTGACGGTGGCGATGATGCCGTCGCTGGTCCGCGTGGTCGATCCGTCGATCAACGGCTCGGCTTCGTCAAACGAGCCGCTGGGCGTGCAGCAGATCCTGTTCTCGCAGGGCCTGTTCACCACCCCGGACAAGGCGTTCGGTTCCCAGTATGCCGCGCTCTACGCACCCAGCTCGTGGACCATCGATGGCGATCTCGACCTCGCCGGAACGGTCAACGTGCTGATGCCGAAGGGCGGGCTGTTCCTGGACGGCCAGTCGCTGGACCTGTTCAGCGTCTCGGGCGATGTCACTGAAAACGCCACCGTTGCCACCGGTACGGCCAACAACTTCGTTGCCTTCGATCTTGTCAGCCGGACCTCGGATGGCAGGACGATCGTGGCGGTCGTGGCCGATCGCAAGGGCTACGAGACGGCTGCGGCCAACAGCAATGCCGCTGCGGCCGGTGCTGCGCTCTCGGCGGCGCTGCCGGGCGTGGTGGCCGACCTGACCGCCGATGCGGCCGGGACTGCGACGTTCGCTTCGGTGCAGGAGTTCGCACTGACGCAGGACCTCGCAACGGTCATGGCCGGGCTCGACAGCCAGCTTACGCTGGCCCAGGCGACCCAGGCACTGACCGAGCTGGGCGGCGGTTCGTACTACGGTTCGATCGCCACCATCCGCACGACCGCACCGTTCATCGACGTGCTCAGCAACCGTCGTCTTCCGGAAGGCGCCACCGGGTTCAACCTGTGGATCCAGCCCACCGGCGACTTCGTGCGCACTTCGGGTGACGCGGCAACCGGCGCTTCGAAGATCCGTTCGGACAACTACGGCGGTTCGGCGGGCTTCGGTGTGGCGACCGGTTCGGGCGAGTTCGGCATTGGCTTCGGCTATGGCCGGACCAACAGCCACTCGGACGATGGCCTTGCCAAGGCCAATGCCGATACCTGGATGGTCGGCGGTTATGCCCGCCAGTCGTTCGGCGCGCTGACCGTTGCTGCGGACCTCGTGTTCGGCTGGAGCAACTGGGACGCCTACCGCTCGCTTCCGACCCTGTCGCGCAAGGCCACGGCCGACTTCGACAGCAAGGAAACCCGCGGCGACCTGCGCATCGAGTACGCGCTGCAGACCGGTGGACTGACGGTTTCGCCGTTCGGTCAGCTCGAACTGCGCCACTACAGCTTCGACGGCTTCGCCGAAGAAGGTGCAGGCTCGGTCGGGCTCTCGGTTGCCGAAGCCAGCAAGACCGTGTTCACGCCGACGGTCGGCGTGAAGCTTGGCGGAGAGTTCGAGACCGGTCTCGCAACGATCCGTCCGGAAGCCTCGGTCAGCTACAGCTTCCAGGGTGACAACGAGGCGGATCGCACCGTCGCGTTCCTGGGTGCTCCGGCGCAGAACTTCCGTCTGCAGGGCGTCGATCCCGACGGCTTCGTCACGGTCCAGGCGGGTCTGTTCGCCGACATCGGGACGCGCTCGGGCGTCTTCGTCCGCGGCAGCTACTCGACTGGCGGCGGCAACAACGTTGCAGCCATCCGCACGGGAGTCGTGATCGGCTTCTGATGAGAATTTGGCCGGGCAGTTCCTTGAGAGGGGCGCTGTCCGGCCAAACCTCGTGAGAGGTCCTATGACAAGCAGATCATTGCCAAACGAAATCCTGTGGTTCTTCAACGCGACGAACCGCATATTCCCCAACCACCTCAAGGCAATCTGGGAAGGGGATGTCCTGATGGCAGTCCATCGCACCGCAACGGGCCGGACTGCCGACCAGATGCTGGGACGTTTCCTCAGCGAAAGACCGGCAGCCGTCGGAGGCCCCATGACCCGCGTACCTATCGCGATGACCGGCTACCCTCCGATAGTCGCGCGCTATGTCGCCCTGGACATCCTCGAATGGGACCGGGCCTTCCTGTTCGGTTACGTCCAGGTTCCCCAGGCGGCAATTTCGGAAGAAGACCTCGCCTCCATCTCGCGGCTGTCGCTGACCCGCCGCGAGGCCGACATTGCCTTGCAGGTCAGCACGGGCTCCTCGCTGACGCAGATCGCGCGGGACAGCCAGAGCTCGATCACAACGACGCGCAATCTTCTCAAGAGCGCGTTGCGCAAGACCGGTTGCGGCAGCCAGCAGGAATTGGCGATCCTCGTCCACGCCCTGCTCAACCGGTACTGACAATCGATTCCTGAAGGCTGGACGATGCCGGGCGCCGACAAGGCCCCGGCATCGTTTCCGTTTCAGACCCGCGCAAGCCCGAGGCGAAAAATGATCCTTTTCGGGGCAAAAATTGACTTTCGATCCTGAAGGGAACATATTGCGGTTTAAAGGAGCCCGACATGGCGACGGCGACAGCAAAGACAATTGATCGGAAAGGCCTTACGGGGCCGGCTCTGCGCACCTTCTTCAAGATCGCCGATGCGTGGGACCTCAACGAAGGCGAGCAAATGGCGATCCTCGGACTCGACAGTCGCTCCACCCTGCAGAACTGGAAACGCGGCGAGGTCGCGGCGCTGTCGAAGGACGCGCTTGAACGGATTTCCTATGTGATGGGCATCTACAAGGGATTGCAGATCCTTGTGCCCGCCACCGCTGACGAATGGGTGCGCAAGCCGAACAAGGCGAAGGTCTTCGCCGGACGGTCGGCGCTCGACCGGATGATTTCGGGGAACGTCTCTGATCTCTATGTCGTGCGGCAGTATATCGACGGGCAGCGCGGCTGAACCGTGTTCGACGAGATTCCCGTCACCGAAACGCATTGGGCGCCCTGCTATCGCATCATCCCGAGCCGCTTTCCGCCGATCGGGCTGTTCGAGAACGTCGCCTTGCCGGAGGATCTCGATGCGGTCTTCCAGATCGAGGCGATGACCAATGACCGGCTGCGTGACGAGGTGGGCGCTCTCGCGCTCGTGCCGCCGGAGGACCGCGTGTCGGGTCCCGGCACGTCGCCGATCATGGCCGCCTTCACCCATCTCAACCCCGAAGGCAGCCGTTTCACCGACGGCAGCTTCGGCGTCTTCTACGCAAGCTTCACGCTGGACACCGCGATCGCGGAAACGAAGCATCATCGCGCCAAATTCCTCGCCGCGACCGACGAACCCGGCCAGGAGATCGACATGCGCGTCTATGCGGTCGACCTCCGTGCCGAACTCCATGACATCCGCGGCTTGGCGGACAGCCATGCCGATCTCTACGATCCCGATAACTACGCCAGCGCCCAGGGTCTCGCGAGCGAATTGCGCGACACAGGATCGGACGGCATCCGCTACCTGAGCGTCCGCCGCCCCGGCGGCGAATGCGCCGCCGCTTTCCGGCCGCGCCTCCTGTCAAACTGTCGGCAGGAACGACACCTCTGCTATGTATGGGACGGCACCATCATCAAGACCGTCTACGAGAAGAAGAGCCTCGAGGGCTGAGGCCGGACGATGCCGGGCGCCCTATACGCCCCGGCATCGTTTCCGTTTCAGACCCGCGCCAGCCAGAGCATGGCGCTGCGGCTCGGCAGGAAGAAGTAGCCGCCCGCGCGCAGGGTCACGAACTGGGGCAGCCCATCGACCTGGATAGGTCCGCTCGACGTCGGTATCCTGAAGCTGCGCTTGTGTCCGGCAGGACACCGCCCGACAATCGGGTCGTTTTCGCGGTCCAGATCGTGGAACGCCGGAGAATCCAGCCAGCTACGCTGCACGAATTCGAACTGCCTCTCCAGATCTTCGCAAACCGCCATGAACAGCAGGCCCTGTTCGGGCGCGCCGCCATCACTGGCAGGCCTTTCATAGCTGCGGCCGCGCCGGACAAGGCGGTGACGGTTGACGATCCCCAGTTCGGTCGGATCGCCCGGCTCGAAGCTGTCGCGCGGATTGGCGCGGCGCACGTGTGCGCCAAGCGGGCACTGGAGGCCGGAAGGATCGTCGGCGCCGAACAGCATGGGCAGTTCGGGGCTCTTCCTGTCCGGTTCAAGCGGATTGCGCATGAGCGGCGCGCCGTTCTTCCAGCGCCCGACCAGACGTGCCGCCACCCAGTTCGCATCGACATCATGCCCCAGAAGCGAGGGCAGTTCGGGATAGTTGTCGTGTATCTGATTGGCGGCCGCTTCCATTGCCTCACTGAAGCGGACGACATGCTGTTCAAGCTGCCGGACGGCGAGGAATGCCCCGTTACGCCCGAAATCGCGGGGCCCGCGCGCACCTTCATCGCCGCCGAAGCGCGGATAGCGCTGTGGCTCGCGCGGCATTTCCGGCAGGCGGTCGAAGGGGTCGTCAGCCTTGTCCACCGGAATACCGGGCGTAAGATAGCCCTGCGCGTTGGCGTAGCCGAGCACCATTTCGCCGGGCGGGATGATATCGCTGGGCACGCGGTTCAACGCGGCCTTGGCCGTCCCGGCGATCACCGGTTGCACGATCCCGTCGCGGAAGCCGAAGTGGTCGTAGGCGTGGCCGTTCTGAGGAAGCGCCGTGGTGGGCACTTCATCGACCACGCTGACCCCTGCCCGTTCCGCAAAGCGCCGGTGCAGTGCCGCGAGCCGCGCCAGCCCTTCCTCGTCGGCAGCGTAGAGGAGCAGTATCGCGTGGACGGCGCCATCCTCGGCGTCGCGCCAGCGCCAGTTCTGCGGAGCTTCCTCCCCATCATCGCCCAGCCTTCGTGCGCGGTTGGTCATGCCGAAGGCGAACGGCCCGGGCAGCGCGTTGAACCCGCGCTCGGGATGGGATGCGGGCATCTCCAGCACGCGAAGGCCTTCGGCGCTCAGGCCGAGGCTCACTGCTGTACCGAACCTTTCCGCCTCGCCAAAGGTGACGCGGCCCAGGCGGCGTTCGCGAACTTCGTCCATCTCGAACAGGAGCGACTTGTCGGGCGTTGCGTTGCGGAAGCCGGTCAGGTTGCGCAACCACTTGCGATTGTCATCGGCCTGCTCGCCGAACCGGATGAGAAGCGCAGTCGAATGCCGCAGCTTGCCGAAGCCGGTAAAGACCAGCGACTGGATTTCGTCGCTTTCGAGCCGGTCGCGGGTAAGCTGTCCCGACCCGAAGAGGGCCAGCCAACTGCGCGCCTCGCTTTCCGTGCGCGCCCGCGCCAGCCCGTCATGGATCAGCGCATTGCGCCGCATCGCCGCACTCGTCAGGTTGCGAAAGCGGGCGTACCAGAACCGGGTCAGCACCTGCTTGCGCCGGACATAGCGCTTGAAATTGTCGCCGTCCTCGGCGCCGCCGGAGATCAGGAAGCGCGTTCGCGGGAAGCCCTCCCCGTTCGACCAGGCCGCGCTCTGCCCCCAGTGCGCTCGGGTAATGAAGTCTTCGAGGTAACTTTCCCAGCTACCGTCGTAGTTCGACTGGAAGACCATGGTGTCGCGGCCGGGCAATCTCACCCACCTGGCGAAGTGGATCGTGCCCATGTTGAGCACGAAGCCGGGCCGGAAGCGGAAGGTCACGATCATCGCGATCCCCCACAGCGCCAGTGCAAGCGCCAGTCGGCGGATCAATCCTTTCTTCAACGGCGTGACGACCAGGATGTGGTTGTGGACGTGGTCGGGCTTGTCCTCGTGCGCCGCGCATTCGCGCAGATGGTCGAGCGAGGGCGCTGCGCCATCGGGCACATCACGGCTTTCCTTGAGGCGAAGCATCGCAACGAACCCGCCCGCCACCAGCGCACCGCCCGAAAGCGAGACCATGACGCCGGCAATGCCGAGCCATAGAAGGTGCGGCAGACTGACAAGGCCACCCCATGTGAAGCCTTCGCTCCGACCGATCGCCCATGCCGATGCCAGCGCCACCGCGACAAGGACAAGCCCCACCCGCTTCATCGCACGGGTGCGCAGCAGGCGCAGCACGAAACCGCCATCAAGCGGATCGTCCCACCAGCTGAGGTCCATCCTGGCCTGCGACGGCTTGAGCATGTACGCCGCCCAGCGGGCGCCGTCCGGCCGGGCCACGATGCGTCGCCGGACCTCGCGCAAGGTGGCAGACGCGCTGGCCACGAGGCCGATATTGGCCTGCAAGGTCGCCTGAAGCGCCTCGCTGGCAATGCCGGCCAACTCATCCTGGGCCGCAATGTCGCGCGCGCTCAGACCTTGGTGACCATAGAACTGCAGCGCCGTCGCGCCCCATGGGGCGCTGGTCAGGTCGAGCCGCTTGTCGAGCAGATAAGTTACCAGGTCCAGTCCCGGCTCCACGCCGGCTGCTGCCAGCAGCGCCCGAAGCTCGGCATTCATTGCACGAACGAAGGCAGCGATGGCGCGCGTCCCTTCGCCATCGCCATTCACCTCGATCACCAGCAGCGTATCGGTGGTGCGCCCGTCGCCGCGTTCCTCTGGCGGCCGCGTGGTGGGGGCGTCGATGGCCGTCATCGAGCAGAAGTGAAGCAACCCCGCCTGATCGAGCCGCGGTCGCAACCGTTCGAGACGCGCGTCGATTTCCGCAATCCGGGCATTCAGCTCGGCCGTGGTGCCGGCCTTGGCCTCGATCACGATAAACTGTCCCTTTTGGGCACCTTCGTCGTGGTCGAATTGCAGCCAGGCGTGCTCGGGAAACGCCCCCAGCCATTTCACGCGAAGCCTGTTCAGGGAATCCTCGATGCCATCCTGCGCCAGCAACGGCATCAGGCTGCCGCGCAACTGGGCAATCGCGATATGTTCGCCGATGCAGGAATGCGCATGATTGCCGAAGACGAGGGGCGGCGTATCGGTACGGTCATACTCGAAACGCCACGGCCGAACGACCTTGCGAGGGTCGCGCAGAGCGATCTGCGTGGCGACCATGACCAGCGTGTTGCGCCTGACGCGAAAGGTTCGACCGCCCGGACGGATCCACTGCGTATCCTGCCGCGTCCAGCGCCACTGGCCGGGGGCGATGGCCGGCGCCAGCCTCATCGCTTCGCGCAGCACCTGCTCGAAGTGCTGCGCATCGCCGGCGCGCGCGGCCTCGATGGCCTCGCGCCGCGCTTCGCCCTTGCGCGAAAGTAGATCGAGAATCTTGCCGCCCGCCATGCTGTTGGTCGGCACGAAGCCGACAGACAGGCCGAGAAGGATGGCCCGGATCTCTTCATTCGTCGGTGCGTCCGCTCCCCCTGCGGCCTGCAATTCGACAAGCCGCGCGACGAGCGTCTCGGGCGGCGCGGCATGTTCATGGCCACCGGATTGCGTTGCCGCTACTGTCCGGTCGATCAGTGCGCCGATGCGTGCCGCAGCCGCTTCGGCCATGTCTCGCGCGACCGGATCGCCGAGCGGATCGGCAAACAGAAGCTGCGAGCAGGCGATCGTCCATTCGGCATACAGGTCCGGATCGTCGATGGGCAGGCCAAAATAGCGGGCACAGGTCTCGGCAGCCACGCGCTGGACGAGGTCGCGCTGGGCGTCGATCCGGCCCTTGGAGGATTCGAGCAGCGCCTTGGCAAAGCTGTCCGCCTGCGCCTCCAGCCCGGCAAGGTCGCTTCGCTTGACGACGCTGGTGATGATCCGGCGCTGCCGGTCGTGATCCGGACCCTCGAGACCAAGAAGGAAGGTTGCCCCTGCGCCAAGGCTCTGCATTTCAGGGCCGAACGGTACCGGAAAACCTTCAGGATCACCCAGGATCGCAGCCACGTCATCGGCGCGCGTGACCAGCAGGAAGCGACGCCAGCGTAGCACCGGCCAGAAGCACTGGAGCACGAAGAGCACCGGCACCAGAAGCCGTCGGAAAAGCGCCGCTGCCACCTGCCCCGCCACGCCCTTCGGCCGCATGAAATCCAGCGAGAAGTCCATCGACCCGCGCTCTTTCTTGCGGCGTGCGCCAAGCCACTGCATGCGCAGGTATTTCGGTTCGAACATCGGGTGCCCCTCGCCAGCAACAGTATATCCGACCGGCCGCTGGCGTGCCGGGACGGCAGGTTATCCGGCTGCGAGCCTGGGCTTTTGCCAGTCGGCAGCAATCAGGTCGCACCCTTGGCGAAGGCGCTGAAGCCAGCTCGTTTCACGAAAGGGAATCCAGGCGAGCATGCCCTCGTAGAGATCGGGCCGGTCGGCCAGCAATCGCGACCAGGCCGCCCGCGCGCGTTCCATCTCTCCCAGCCCGACGAGCGCATTCGTCTCGAGGATGTGGGCGAGGACATAGTTGGGATGGGTAAGCTGCACTTCGCGCGCAATGCGCAGCGCCTCGGCGTGCTCCCCCAACAGCAAGCGCGCTGTCCCGAGTTCTCCGAGAATGAAGAAGCGGAACGGATCCATCGGGGAAAGATAGAGAGAGCGCTCGAGCGGCTCGATCGAGCGCTCGGGCTTGCCGTTGAGGTAATAGGCGGCGCCAAGATGGGAAAAGGCTGCCGGGAAGCAGGGGTTCAGTTCGCAGCTACGCTCCAGATAGCGGATTGCGTGTTCGGTATTCCTGCGCCAGGTCTCGAGCACGCCCATGAACAGCGGCCCGCGTGCGTCCGCCGGGTCCGCGCGCACTGCGGCACGGGCCAGCGGCACGAGCCCATCGCACTTCTCGACGGGAACGCGGCGCAGCCAGTGATCCCAGATCACGTGGTTGGCGCGGAGCATGGCAAGTTCGGCGTGGTGCGGATCGAGTTCGAACGCCTGATCCAGCAGTTGCGCCGCGGTTGCCATGTCCTCGCGCGTGAACTTCTGGAGGTGATACCGGATCCGCCAGACCGCATCCGCAAGATTGGCGGGATCGGGCTTGCGGGCCATGACCCGATGCTGCTCGCAGCGATCGAAGCGCGCCGACAGGAGGTTGACCGCGCGAAACAGGACTTGCTCGATCTCGTGGATGTCGAAAGTCGGTGCAACGGGTTCGCTGTCGCTCCACAGGACCGTGCGCAGGGGCATTTCCAGCAAGGTGAAGCTCAGGATCGCCTGACTGCCCGAACGCACCAGTTCCGATTCCAGCACATATCTGGCGTTGGCCTGGGCCTTTGCATCCTCTGGCCCGATTGCGCCGTAGATGCTGTCGTCAGCAACGCTCGCGGTCAGCACCGGCAACCAGCGAAGACGGGTTACGCTGCTGACGAGCAGGCGCGTCACCGCTTGAAGAAACGGCTCTTCGGTCTGCGACGTGAAGAGACCGCGCACCGGCAGGATGGCGAGCACGGGCCGGAGTTCGGCCGGTTCGGCGACTGGGACAAGAGCCTGCGCAAAGGGAGAGAAATCGGCTCCCGCCCGAACGGGACCACGCAACCTGCCCCCGGCGATGTCGTCGCGCCCGCCCTTGTCAAACCGCCCGGATGCCTGCGTCTGCGAAAACTGCGCTCGGACTTCCCGCAGCCAGTCCTCGAAATCTTCTTCGCCGGGGATATCGAGGCCTTCGAGGAACTCGCCCTGCGGAGCGTCCTTCGCCGGCCCCCGCACATCGACGTCAACGAGATCGAGGTCGATGCGCACGGAATGATTGTCGGACACCAGCCAATCGAGATCCAGCGGAACCAGCTTGCGCAAGTTCGCCAATTCGCGGCGCAGGCTGGCCTGGGCCTGATGGACATCGCGCGATCCCCACAGCTTTTGCTGGAGCCAGGTCCGCGATCGCTCACCCTTTTCGGCCGTGGCTAGGAGGGCGAGAAGCGCGGTCCCTTTCTTGCTGCGCAACGGGACGCGTTCCCCATTGGTCAGGCCAAGACGGGGGTGCCCGAACAGGCTGAGATTTAAACGCAACTTCGCACCCATCGATCTCGCACGAATACATTTCGGGCGCGCCCGGTGTGGACGGCCCTCGTCAAAGTTCCTTCTGATTATTTTTTGCGCTGCACCCGCGAAGAACAAAGTGCCGCCAATCCAGCTGCAAGTTAAGCATAAAATTACCCTTCACCGCCCGTGGGACGCCTTTTTCACGGAACTTTCACGAGACGGGACACGAGCAAGTGATCGGGGATGCCGATGCCCGCGAGGAATCCAAGGCGACTGGTGCCAATCCACCGACGAATCCCCCAGGGCGGAGAAGTGCGAAGCAGCGCAGACTGTCCCGTTAACCAATGCGCGGCGCAGCACGGGCTGCCATGATCTGCCGCCCGTCATCGGCAAAGGCGCCAAGTTCCAGGCCTTCCCCCGCCGCCCGCATGGCGAGGTGCAGCGGCTCGCCGCAGATCGCGGGTGAGAGGCCCCGGAAGGAAAAGGTCGCAAGGCCGTTGTCGCCCAGTTCGCGCCGCGCGAGATCGAGCAGGAGCGTTGCCGTCAACGGTCCGTGAACGACAAGGCCGCGATAACCCTCGACCTGCGTTGCGTAGGGAACATCGTAGTGGATGCGATGACTGTTGAAGGTCAGCGCGGAATAGCGAAACAGCAGCGGCTCGGAAGGGCGGACTGTCCGACTGGCGGGCCATCCGGCCGCGTCAAAGCGCCCCTCGCCCGCTGCCGGAACGGGCGGAGTGCCCGCTGGCGCCGCCTCCCGATAGACAATGCTTTGCACCTCGCGCACGGCCAGTTCCCCTGCCCCGCGCAGTTCATGCACGACCTCGACGAACACGAGCCGTCCGGATGCCCCCGACTTCTCCCTGATCCCCGCCACCGTGGAAACACGCTCCACCTGCTCGCCCACCCACAGCGGGCGCAGGAACTCGACCTCGCTTGCCGCCCACATCCGGCGCGGCAACGGAACGGGTGGCAGGAAGCCGCCGGGTCCCTCCTCGCGCAAGGGGTGTCCATCCGCCCCCAGGCTTGCCGTCGGGGCGTCGGGCAGGCACAGGCACCAGTGCAGGCCCTGGGGCACGGAGCCATTGGCTGGCCCTTCCCGGTCGAGCGTGGCCGCCCAGCGCGCGGCCAGTCCTTCGTCGATCCGGTCGACGCGGCGCTCGCCCCGGCCAATCCATGCGTCCCATTCGCCCATCAGTTGCGACCTTCCATCAGGCCGCGCGCAATCACCTGCGCCTGGATCTCGGCCGCGCCTTCGAAGATATTGAGGATGCGGGCGTCGCACAGCACCCGGCTTATCTCGTATTCGAGCGCATAGCCGTTGCCGCCATGAATCTGGAGCGCGGCATCGGCGTTGGACCACGCCGCCCGTGCAGCGAGCAGCTTGGCCATGCCGGCCTCGATATCGCAGCGCTTGCCCGAATCCTTGGCCCTGGCGGCGGCATAAGTCAGTTCTCGCGCCATGACGATGTCAACCGCGCCCATCGCCAGCTTGTCCGCAACGCGCGGGAACCCGACGATGGCCTTGCCGAACTGCTTGCGCGACAACGCATAATCCAGTCCGAGCTCGAGCGCCCGGCGCGCCACGCCAACCGCACGAGCAGCAGTCTGGATGCGTGCGCCCTCGAATGTGCGCATGAGTTGCTTGAAGCCCTGCCCCTCCTCGCCGCCCAGCAGCGCATCGCCCGGCGCCCGCATTCCATCGAACTGGAGCGCATATTCCCGCATCCCGCGATAGCCGAGCACCTCGATCTCGCTCCCGCTCATCCCCTCCGCTGGAAAGGGATCGTCTTGCGTCCCGCGTGGCTTGGGCACCAGCAGCATAGAAAGTCCGGCATAGCCCCTGGCGTCGGGCACGGTACGCACGAGCATCGTCATCAGGTCCGAACGGCTGGCATGGGTGATCCAGGTCTTTGCCCCGTCGATGATCCAACCGCCGTCTTCGCCCCGCCGCGCGCGCGACTGCAATGAGCCAAGGTCCGACCCCGTATCGGGTTCGGTGAAAACTGCGGTCGGCAGCACTTCTCCGCTGGCGATGGCAGGTAGCCAGCGCGCCTTCTGCGTCTCGGTCCCGCCCAGGACGATCAGTTCGCCTGCGATCTCGGAGCGCGTGCCCAGCGATCCGGCGCCGATCCACCCGCGTGAAAGCTCCTCGGTCACGACGCACATCACCAGCTTGCCGAGGCCAAACCCGCCGTGTTCTTCCGGAATGCATACGCCGAAAGTGCCAAGCTCGGCCATGGCGCGCACCGTCCCGTCCGGGATCAGCGCATTGGCGAGATGCCACTCGTGCGCGTTGGGCAGGATTTCCGCGTCGGTGAAGCGGCGGAACTGGTCGCGGATCGCGTCGAGTTCGCCATCGTCGAAGTGATCGGACGGCCATTGCCCATCCGCCAGCGCCTCGGCCACTTGCGCGCGAAGCCCGGCATGATCGGCATCGACCAGCGCTGCGCATTCCGCCTCCAGGACGCGCGCCGCCTTGCCAAGGCCAAGATCCGCGGGCCTGAATAGCTCGCTTTGGCTCATCGGCAAGCCGCCAACGAGTTGGGCGACGGTCTCTGCAAAGGCAAGTTGGGCCACGGCGCGGTCCAGTGCCGTCGCACTCTCCCGCGCGGCCCAGGCGGCCACAGCCTCCAGCGCCGCGACCGATGTCGCGACCCAGGCAAAGCCGTGTGCCGCGCGCTGTTCTTCGTCGATGCGCCGCCTGTCCAGCCTCGCGGCCAACGCGGCTTGCGCCTCGGCCCGAAAGACAAGCGCCGATTCCAGTGCCTTGTGGTGCATCTGTCCCTTTTGTGCGTTGATCAATGTAAGCATAGCTATTATCGGCACGTCATGCGAGTCAACGTGGCCTTCTTGTCATCTGACGTCGGTCGTTTGTTCCGCAAACGATTTGACGTGGCCGCACGCCATTTTGGCGTGACCGGCCCGCAGTGGCGCATGCTCGCCGCGATCCAGCGCACACCCGGCACCAACCAGGGGGTCCTTGCCGCCTGGCTCGAAGTGGAAGCGATCACCGCCGGCCGCATGATCGACCGCCTCGAAAAGCTCGAACTGGTCGAGCGGCGCGACGATCCGGCAGACCGCCGCCGCTGGCGGCTCTACCTCACCGCCAAGGCCGAGGCCCTGATGCAGCAGATGGCAAACTGCGCGCAGGACGTGCTGGCCGATGCGGTCGCCGGCTTCTCCGAGGCCGAGACCCAGCAGCTCATCACGCTGCTCGATCGCGTGCGGGCCAATCTTTCCGACGAAATCACTCAAGAAGCGAACCAGACCGATGGCTGAAGCCGATCCTTTTCCCATCCAGGAATCCAGTGCCGCCCGTGCCGTTGGCGAGCACGAACGACGCACCCGCAGCAAGCGCCTGCGCACCGTACTGATGGCCCTCGGCCCGATTCTCGCGATCGGTGGTGGCCTTTGGTACTGGTTCGGTCGGCCCGGCGTGGTCGAAACCGACAACGCCTACATCAAGCAGGACATCGTTTCGGTTGCCGGCGAAGTCACGGGGCTCGTCACCTCGGTCAAGGTGAAGGAGAACCAGCACGTCAAGGCAGGCGACGTGCTGTTCACCATCGATCCCTCAAGTTTCACCGTGGCGACGCGCCAGGCCGATGCGCAGATCGCATCCGCGCAGGCCCGCGTGATCGCTCTCAACGCCGACGTCACCGCCAAGGCCGCGGATCTTGCCGGCGCGCGCGACGACCTTGCGCTCGCCCAGGCCAACTATGCCCGTGAAAAGGCGCTGATGGATCGCGGCTTCAACACCCGCGCCCGCATGGACGCTGCCGAACATGCCGTCGCCACCGCGCGCGACCGCATCGTCTCGATCCAGGCGGAAGTGGAACAGGCCCGTGCCGAACTGGCGCAGGGCTCGCAGGTGCCCGGCGTCAACCCGGAGATTGCCGCCGCCCAGGCCAATCGCGCAAAGGCCGCGCTCGATGTCGAACGCACGGTCGTTCGCGCCCCGGCCGACGGGATCGTCACGCAGGTCACCCGCCTCCAGATCGGCCAGATGGTGTTCCCGGGCGTGCCGATGCTGTCCATCGTGCGCGATGGCGGTGCGCGGATCGAGGCGAACTTCAAGGAAACCGACCTCAATCACATGCGCCCCGGCCAGCGCGCGGATATCGAGATCGACGCCTATCCCGGCCTCAAGCTCAAGGGCCGCGTCGAATCCATCGGCGCGGGCACCGGCTCGGAATTCTCGGTCCTCCCGGCCCAGAACGCCACCGGCAACTGGGTCAAGGTGATCCAGCGCGTGCCCGTGCGCATCGCGATCGAGGACAAGTCGCCGCGCCCACTGATCGCCGGGCTCAGCTCCGACGTCACGGTCCATGTCGGCAAGTAATCCGGGTTCGGCCGGGGCGGATACGCCCCCGCTCGTATCGCGCAATCGCACGCTGATGCTGATCGGCACGATGGCGGCGATGATCATGTACACGCTGGACACGACGATCGCCAACGTCGCGCTTCCGCACATGACCGCCTCTCTCGGGGCCACGCAGGATACGATCACCTGGGTTCTGACAAGCTACGTCCTTGCCTCGGCGGTCGCGCTGCCGCTGGCGGGCTGGCTGGTCGATCGGGTCGGCATCCGCAACATGATGCTCGCCTCTGTCCTCCTGTTCACCGCGGCCTCGATGCTGTGTGGCGCAGCGCAGAGCCTTGAGCAGATGGTGCTGTTCCGCGTGCTTCAGGGTCTCGGCGGCGCGTTCCTGTCGCCGCTGGCACAGACCGTCACCCTGGATTCAAGCACGGCGGCGGAGCGGCCGCGGATGATGGGCATATATACCCAGGGGGTCATGCTCGGGCCGATCACCGGCCCGATCATCGGCGGCTTCCTGACGGACAACTACAACTGGCGCTGGGTGTTCTACGTCAACGTGCCCGTCGGCGTGCTGTGCTTCCTGCTCCTTCTCCTGTACCTTCCCAAGACCCCGACGCGCGAGCGCAAGGTTGACCTGACGGGCTGGCTGCTGGTGGCGCTGACGGTCTCGTCGATCCAGCTCATCCTCGACCGTGGCCTCACCCTTGACTGGTTCGCGTCGGCAGAGATCGTGACTTACGCGGTCGTCGCCGGTGCCTGCGCGTGGCTCGGCTTGTTCCACCTTTCGGGAAGCCGTAATCCGCTGTTTCCGACGGCGCTGTTCCACGACCGCAACTTCACGGTCGGCCTTGCTTTCATGTTCCTGATCGGGCTGGTGATGATGTCGGTCATGGCGCTCCTGCCGGGCCTGCTCCAGCAGATCTATGGCTACACCCCGCTGCAATCGGGCATGCTTCTAGCGCCGCGCGGTGTGGGGATGCTGGCTTCGATCACGCTGTTCGGCAGGTTCATGGCAAAGGTCGACGCGCGCATCCTGCTCGCCTTCGGCCTCTCGCTCATGGGCGCATCGATGTGGATGATGACGGGCTGGTCGACCGAGATGCCCCGCACCCCGATCATCATGGCCGGCCTGCTTCAGGGCCTTGGCCTGAGCTTCACGTTCATGCCGATGAACCTGATCTCATTCGCGACCCTGCCGCCGCAGTACCGCACCGACGCGTCGAGCCTTGGCAACCTGATGCGCAACCTTGGTTCCTCGATCGGCATCGCCGCCGCCTCGGTCGAACTGGCGCGCAATATCCAGGTCAACCATGCCGAGCTGGGCGCACACGTCACCCGGTCTCTGGTGCCGTTCAACCTCGACCGGATCACCGCCTATGGCGGCACCGCCGAGACCGCGCTGCGGGTGATGGACGGCCTCGTCAACCAGCAGGCAGCGATGATCGCCTACATCAACGATTTCTACGCTATGGCGATGGCCTGCTTCGTCGCGATTCCCTTGCTCTTGCTGGTGCGGACAGGCGCGAAGAAGGGCTAACCCTTCATCGCGCGCATCTTCGCGGCCAGCACCGTGTTGCTGAGCAGGCAGGCGATGGTCATCGGCCCTACCCCGCCCGGCACCGGGGTAACTGCCTTTGCGTGATCGAGTTCGTGCGTCGCGCAGTCCCCGACGATGCGGGTCACGCCGTCGTGGTCTGTCACGCGGCTGATGCCCACATCGATCACCACCGCGCCGGGCTTCACCCAGTATCCGCGCACGAGATGGGGCGCGCCCGCCGCCGCGACGATGATGTCCGCCTTGCGAGCCACGTCGGGCAGGTCGCGCGTTTCGATATGCGTGACGGTGACCGTCGCCTCGCGCTCCAGCAATAGCATCGAGACCGGCTTGCCGACGATGTTGGACTTGCCGATCACCACCACCTTCAGCCCGCGATAGTCGTCGATCACGCTGTCGAGCAGCATCATCACGCCCAGCGGCGTGCAGGGCACCAGCCCGCCCGTCCCTGTCGAAAGGCGCCCGACGTTGACCGGATGGAACCCGTCGACGTCCTTGCCCGGATCGATCCGGTCGAGGACCAGCGCCGCGTCGATGTGCCGCGGCAGCGGCAACTGCACCAGTATCCCGTGCACCTCTTCATCGGCGTTGAGCGCGTCGATCAGCGCCAGTACCTGTTCCTGCGGGGTATCGGCCGGCAGTCGATGTTCGATCGAGCGGATGCCCGCCTTGCGGCACTGCGCGATCTTGCGACCAACATAGACCTCGCTTGCCGGGTCGTTGCCGACAAGGATTACCGCCAGTCCCGGCGCGCCGGCGCCCGCCGCGATCATCTGCGCCACGTCCTCGGCCGTGCGCGCAAGAACCTGTGTCGCAAGCGCCTTGCCGTCGATTATTTCCGCCATTGTCCGTCCCGATCCCAGTCCACGCGGTCTTCCCGCCGCATCAGTAACGGGCATATTGTATGTGTTGCATACAAATTTATCAACCGTCCTGTTGCGCTTTGACCGCCTCGGGCACCACGTCCTCAAGGACATGCTTCAAAGCCCGGGCGTTGAGGTCGCGCGCCTTCGCCTCGGTCTCGGCCTCGGTATAGCAGCGCAGTTCGGGCGCATTGCCCGATGGACGGAAGTGGATGATCGACCCGTCGGCAAAGGTCATGCGATAGCCATCGGTCGTGTCGATCCCGATCGGCAGACCGGCGATCTCGCCAAAACACCGCGCGATCCGCGCCAGTTGCGCGTCCTCCGGACCGGTCGAAAGGAATGCGATCAACGCGGCGCTGTGCGCCTGCGGGAATTCGGCCACGCGGTCGCTGAAGGTGAAGCGCGGGGGAAGTTCCGCAAGGATATCCGCCAGCGGCCGCTGGCGCGCTGCCCTGACGACCGCGATGATTGGCAGCAGCGCATCGCGCGTCGGCAACGCCGTAAGCCGCCCTTCGCCCTCGCCCACATCGGTGCCCAGCAGGAACCCGCCATTGGCCTCGTAGCCGCAGACTCGCGCCGAAGGATCGGCCGTCGCCGCATCCATCATCGCGGCGATCACATAGGGCGAACCGATCCGCGTGCGCGCCACGCGCGGCGCGGCGCCGCTCAGTTCCAGTACCGTGTTGCTGCTGACCGGCGTGACCACGATGTCGGCGCCCACCGCCCGCGCACAGAGCAGGCCGACGATGTCGCCCCGCAGCCACGTGCCCGAAGCATCCGCGACCAGGGGCCTGTCGGAATCGCCATCGGTCGAAATGATCGCGTCGACCTTGTTCGAACGCGCCCATTGCGCCGCCAGTTCGATGTCTTCCTGCCGGATGGCCTCTGTATCGACCGGCAAGAACTGTTCGGAGCGGCCGAACGGCACCGCGACCCCGCCCAGCGCCTCCACCGCGCGGACCAGCACGTCGCGGCCGACAGCCGAATGCTGGTAGACCCCGATCGTCAGGCCCTCCAGCGCTCCTGCGCCGAAATGCCGCACGTAGCGGTCGATGTAGTCCTGTGAGACGTCGACCACCTCGGGCAGTGGCGCGGGATCGAGCAACCCTCCGTCTGCCCCGAACCGGTCATCGCCTGCCTTGACCACCTGCGAGACGATCCCCGCTTCGTCGCTCTTCAGCACTTCGCCGTGCGGACGGTAGAACTTGATGCCATTACGATCCGCCGGGATGTGGCTTCCGGTGACCATGATCGACGCCATGCCGCGTCCTATCGCGCGGAAGGCAAGCGCCGGCGTCGGCGTGCGCCCGCAGTTGATCACTTCACCGCCACAATCGCGCACCGCCGTTGCGCAGGCCGCAAGGATGCGCGGGGTGCTTTCGCGCAGGTCTCCCGCAATCGCCACCGGATCGCCGGGGGCAAATTCGCCGATCTGCCGCAGGTACTGGAGGAATGCCGTTGCATAGGCGTGGCACAGTACATCGGTCATCGCGCTCGCCAGCCCGCGAACGCCGCTCGTGCCGAAAGGTACCCTGCTGCGCGCCATCAGATCCGACACGGTAAAGCCTTCGGATTGGGTCAACTCGTTCATCTTGGGGACTTTCCATCCTTCGAGTTCAAGAGGCCGACGCGGCAGCAGCCCGCCAATAGCGTCAAGCATCGCACAAAGGCAAAGGCCCCGTGCACCAGTCTCGAACAAACTCGCGATGGTTGCGGTTCCCTTGTCGCGAATAGCACCTGTCCATTTTGGCTTGTGCAGTGCGGAACCGCCGGAACGGACCATATCCCGCAACAAAACATCACAAATTGTTGCCACAATGACACCTTCCAGCCCCCAGTTGTGCTGCGGTTGCGAAGAAGGGACCTCGCGTCGAAATGTCCAACATGCAGAATGATGCCCGGAATGCCGGAAATGCGGGATCCTCGCCGAGTTTCCGCGAACTGGCGCTGTGGTGGTCGCGCGTCCTCGGGCCAGACGCGGGCTTCATACGTCTCGCTCTGCTCTATGGCGCGGCGATCTCGCTGCTTTCGCTGGCAACGCCGATTTCTGTCCAGCTCCTGATCAATTCGGTTGCCAACACTGCCCTGCCCGCCCCGCTGTTCACGCTCGCGGCGATCCTGTTCGTGCTTCTGCTGCTGTCAGGCGTCCTCGCTGCCTTCCGCGTCCACATGCTTGCCATGTTCGAGCGTCGCTTCTTCGCGCGGCTCGTAGCGGAGATTACCTTGCGCGCCGTCCATGCGCAGAACCCGTTCTTCGTCGATGCGCGGCGCGGCGACCTGTTCAACCGGTTCTTCGACATGGGCATCGTCCAGAAATCGCTGACGAGCCTGCTCATCGGCGGCTTCACCATCGTCCTGCAAAGCCTGGTCGGGCTGGTCGTGACCAGCTTCTATCACCCCTTCTTCCTTGGCTTTAATCTGGTTCTGGTGTTCGCCGTTGTCGTCATCTGGCGGGTCTGGGCCAATGCCTCGCTCACCAGCGCGGTGACCAAGAGTCACGCCAAGCACGCCGCCGCGCATTGGCTCGGCAGCGTCGGCAGCTCGAACGGCATATACAAGTCGAGCCGCCACATGCACTTCGCCATCGACCGATCGGAGGAGCTGACGGCCCGCTACGTCTCGTCGCACCGCCGCCATTTCCGCTACACCTTCGGGCAGACCCTCGCGTTCCTGTTCCTCTATGCGCTAGCCAGCGCGGGCCTGCTTGCGCTCGGCGGATGGCTGATTCTTCAGGGCGAACTTTCCATCGGCCAGCTCGTCGCGGCCGAGCTGATCCTGTCCGGCGTGTTCTACGGCATCGCCCAGCTCGGCTCCTATCTCGAAACCTTCTACGACCTCGCTGCCAGCCTCGAGGAATTGCACCTGTTCTGGGAAGTTCCGCAGGAATCCGCGCCCGATGCCACCGCCCCCAGCCCTCCCGACGGCGCGATCCGCCTGCGCGGCGTGCGCCACCAGGGCCATCTGTTCGATTTCGCCGTGGAAAGCGGCGCCCAGGTCGGAGTCCTTGCCGCACCGGGGGTGGAACGCAGCCTCGTCGCCCTGCTCAAGCGCCTGGAAGTGCCCGAAAACGGCTTCGTCTCGGTCGGCGGGGCCGATCTTGGCGCCCTCGACATGTACCGCCTCCGCTCGGACGTGATCGTGCTCGACCGGCCTGCCATCGTCGAGATGACGGTTCGCGAGTATCTCTCACTCAGCGCTCCGGGTCGGCCGGAAGCCATGATCGAAGCACTTGAACTCGTCGGCCTTGCCGGCCGCGTCGGCGGTCTACCCGGTGGCCTCGACGCGCGCCTGTCGAACTCGGGCTGGCCGCTGTCCGTAGGGGAAACCATGGCCCTCAAGCTGGCCGGTGCCGTGCTTGCCCGCCCGCGCGTTCTCATGCTCTCGCCGCTTTACGACATGCTGCCTCCGGGCCGACTGGATCGGGTCCTGGCCGCGCTGCGCCCGCATGGCACCACCGTCCTCCAGTTCACGGAGAGGCCCGAAGGACTCACCCGGGACACATGGTTGTGGATCGGCCAGAAGTCGCAGCATCGCGCGCCCGACCTTGCCGCCGTCCTCCCCTTCGCCAGCGCGGAAGACGCCGCCATCGCAATGGAGGGCTGACCCATGGCAAGCCTCAATGCCAATATCGTTGCCTTCCCCACCCTCCGTTCGCTGGGCATCCCCCGTGTCACGCGCGCGCTCGGCTGGATGATCGGCATCGCCCTGCCACTGATCGCCGCGCTGCTGCTGCTTGTGCCCTGGGTCCAGACCGCTCCCGGACGGGGCGAGGTCATCGCACTTGATCCGCAGGACCGCGTGCAACAGGTCACCGCGCTCGTGCCCGGCCGGGTCGAACGCTGGTACGTCGTCGACGGGCAGCAGGTCCACAAGGGCGATCCCATCGCCCGGATCATCGACAACGACCCCGATCTCCTCACCCGTCTCGCGGCAGAGCGCGCGCAGGTGCTTGCGCAGATCGCCGCCGCCGAACAGGCAATGGCGGTTGCCCGGATCGACGTCGGCCGTTCAGGCCAGCTCCTTGCCGATGGCCTTGCCGCCCGTCGAGACTACGAAAATGCACAGATCAAGGTCGCCGAACATGGCGCGAAACTTGCCGAAGCCCGCGCCAAGCTCAGCAAGGTCGACATCGCTCTCGGTCGCCAGTCGGCGCAGGTCGTCCGCGCCCCGCGCGACGGGCGGATCCAGTCGCTCAACACCGCGGCCGGCGCCACGCTTGTCAGCGCGGGCGACTGGCTGGCAACGCTTGCGCCGGACCGGGCGGAGCGCGTGGCCGAACTCATGGTCGATGGCCGCGACGTCGCCCTGGTACGCAAGGGACAGCCCGTGCGCCTGCATTTCGAAGGCTGGCCCGCCATCCAGTTCAGCGGCTGGCCTTCGGTCGCCCAGGGCATGTTCGATGGGCGCGTCCGCGCGATCGATCCGTCGGCACAGCCCAACGGCCTGTTCCGCGTGCTGGTCGAACCCATGCCCGGCAAGCCGGCCTGGCCCGACGACAACTTTGTCCGCCTCGGCTCGAAAGTGCGGGGCTGGGTCCAGATGGAAACCGTCACCATCGGCTACGAACTGTGGCGCCAGCTCAACGACTTCCCGCTCGAATTTCCCGCGCCGGTCGATGCCGGACCGCGCAAGGGCGCGGCCAAGGGTCTGGCCGACAAGGACGCCGCAAAGGCCAAGGAAGGCGCGAAGTCGGGATATGAGGACGGGGAGGAAAGCAAGTGATGCGCGGCATTCTCGCCGCATTGCTGGCACTGCTTGGAGCAAGCCTGCAACCGGCGCGCGCGGCGGACCTGACATTGCAGGAAGTGCTGGATTCCTCGGCGCTCCACGCACCGCAGATACTTGAAGCCATGGCGCGGCAGCGGCAGGCCGATGCGCGCGCCCTGACCGCCGAAGGGCAATTCGACCTCGTCTTCGATGCCGATGCCCAGGCGCGGCCTCTGGGGTACTATGACGGCTCCCTCGCGGACCTGCGCGCCACAAGACCGCTCCAGACAAATGGCGGCAACCTCTATGCGGGGTATCGGCTGTCCACCGGCGCCTTCCCCACCTACGAAGGCAAGTCGATCACCAATGAACTGGGCGAAGTTCGCGTTGGCGCGATCTTCTCGCTCCTGCGCGACCGGCTGATCGATGAACGTCGGGGGCGGCGGGAGCTGGCCGAGAGCGATGTCGAGATCGCGGCGCTCGACCGCGAGATGGTGGCCATCGGCGTCCAGCGCCGCGCGGTCGAGGCCTATCAGCAATGGGTCGCGGCGGGTCTTCGCGTCCGCGCCTTCCGCGAACTCTATGAACTGGCCGAACAGCGCCAGTCGTCCATCGAACGCCAGATCGAACTCGGTGCACGTCCCGCCATTCTCGGCGTCGAGAACCGCCAGAACATCGTGCGCCGCAATGCCCTGCTGGTTCGCGCCGAACAGGACCTGCAGCTCCAGGCCAACGCACTGTCGCTGTTCCTGCGCGATCCGCTTGGCCGCCCGCTTGTCCCCGCAGCCGATCGACTGCCCACCCGAATGCCTGAAACCCTGGTCCCACGTCTGGTCGATACCGCCAATGCCATCGCAGGGCGCCCGGACCTGCGCGCCCTGCTTGCGCGGATCGAGCAGAACGGCATTCGCACGCGCATGGCGGAGAACGAGTTGCGCCCAAGGCTGGACCTGAGAGTCGAGGCATCGAAGGACATCGGCCGGGGCTCGCCGGTCCGCGAACCGGTCGAAGGCATGTTCGGCCTACGCTTCTCGGTGCCGCTGGAACAGCGTGCGGCGAAGGGCCGGATCGCCGAGGTCGCGGCGGAACAGGATGCCCTGTCGCTGCGCCTGCGATTGCTCGAGGAGCAGGTCGGCGTGGAGATCGCGAACTTGCGCACGCAGATGGACGGCGCCGGTCGGCTTGCCGCGCTGGCCACCGACGAGGCCGCGCTTGCGCGCCGCATGGCAGAGGCGGAACGGCGTAGGTTTTCCTTGGGCGCCAGCGACTTCCTGGTGGTCAACTTGCGCGAGGAAGCGCTTGCCGATGCGACCGTGCGCGAAATCGACGCGCATTACCGCCATGCCGCCGCCACGGCCGAACTCGTCGCAGCGCAAGCCGATCGCGAGCAGCTCCGCCTTTGACCGGACCTGTCACGTTTGGCGGGATTGCCGCCTGGACCGCTCTGGAACATGGTGTGCGCCGAACGACACCTAAAAGCACCTAGGGGCACCTGACTGCACCCGGGCACGGGGAGAGACAACATGGCAGCGCTCGATCTGCCGCTTGACGAAAGCCGCGCACTGCTGCGCGATTCCATCCTCCGGCTCCTTGCCGACACACCCGAGCCGGCCTGGTCCGATCTCGCCGCCAAGCTCGGCCTGGCGGGACTGACCGTCCCCGAAAGCGCAGGAGGATTCGGCGGAAGCATCATCGACGTGGCCTTGGTCATGGCGGAACTGGGGCCTGCGCTTGCCGGGGCGGACTGGCTGGCCCATGCCGCCGCCTGCCGCGCCCTGGCCCTCGCCGCCCCGGCGCATCCCCTCCTGCCTAGGCTGGCGAGCGGGGAGGACCGGGCGGCGCTGGTCATCGTCGATGCCCTGCCCCCGGCCGCCCCCGCCCATCTCATTCCCGGCGCCGCGCAAGCCGACCTGCTGGTGCTTTCCGACGGGCGTGCGGTGGCCGCCTGTGCGGCGGGTTCGCCGGGGCTGGAACGGCGGGAGCGAGCCATGCACGATGGCACGCGGACCGCCGACCTGCACTTTGCCGGACTACGCGCGCAGCCAGTCGGCGCCCTGCCCCAAGGCTTTGACCTGAAGTCCTTTCTCGACGCGGCGCGCTGTGCAGAAGCGGTCGGGATCATGCAGCGCCTGCTTGAAGAGACGGCGCTCTGGCTACAGGAGCGCCGCCAGTTCGGCGCGCCGATCGCCACTTTCCAGAGCCTGCGCCACCGCCTTGCGGACATGAAGATGGCCTCGATGCAGGCACAGGCGCTTGTCGAACAGGCCGTGATCGCGGCGGACCGGGGCGAGGCAGAGGCCGACGCCGCCCTTGCAGCCGCCCGCATCATGGTCCGCGATGCCGCGCGCCTTGTGGGCGAAGGAGCAGTCCAGCTTCACGGCGCCATGGGCCTGACGGAGGAATTGCGCCTTGGCGCACGGTTCAAGCGACTTCTCGCCATTGCCGCGACGCTGGGGAGCGAAGCGGACCTGATCGCCACCTTCCGCGCGGTTGCCTAGCTCGGGCAAGCGCTAGGGTCAGGGCCTATTAGGGGGGATTGCGTAGGACACGGTCGGTCATCGGCAACACCCGGCGCGGTAGGCAGGCTGCACGTATACCGGAGCAGCCATGTCCGCGACACAACACCGCGTTCGCGCGCACGTTGCACTAGGTGCGGGACTTGCCGCACTTTCATCCACGGTCGCCGTGGCCCAGCCCCCCGGCGAAACGATTGAAGGCGCTGGTGAAATCGTCATCACCGCACAGAAACGGCCGGAACTCGCAGGCGAAGTGCCGCTGTCCATTTCGGTGATCGACGGCGAGACCTTGCAGGCTGCCCGGCTCAGTCAGGCCGACGATATCGCGGCATTGGTCCCCAATCTCCGTTTCAGCGCAACGGTCGGGGAAAACACGCCGATCTTCGCGCTGCGCGGAGTGTCCATGTCGGACTTCAGCCTCAACCAGGCCGGACCGGTCGCGACCTATTACGACGAGGTCTACAAGGGCAACTTCGCCTTCCTTGGGGTCCAGCTTTATGACCTTGCACGGATCGAGGTCCTGCGCGGACCGCAGGGCACGCTCTACGGCAAGAACACCACTGGCGGCGCGATCAACTACCTTGCCGAACGGCCACGGTTCGAGAACGGGGGGTACCTGAAAGCCGGCATCGGAAACTTCGGGAGAGCCGAAGGCCAGGGCGCGTTGAACCTCGCCATCTCGTCCACGCTGGCCGCGCGCATCGCCTTCACCGCCGCGCGCGCCGACGGTTGGTTCCGCAACCGGCTGGCGGGTAGCCCGAACCTTTCAGCCACCCGCGAGTACGGCGTGCGCGGCTCGATCCTGTGGAAGCCGTCGGATAGCGCCGAACTGGTCCTGCGCCTGTCGACGAGCCTCCAGACGCCGCAGAACTACGGCACCTATTCGGTACCGGGGCCCGGCGGCACAGGCGCGGGCGTCTATGAAGCATACGGTCGGGGCATGAGCTACTTTCGCACCGGCATCGGCAAGCGGGAAATCGAAGCGAACTTCACGCCGCGTCGCCGCGCCCGCACATGGTCGGCGGCATTGACCGGCACGTTCCGGCTGAGCGACAACCTGTCGCTCGTGTCCGTGACGGGATGGGACCGCGGCAGCCTCTTCGTGCCGGAGGACACGGATGGCAGCCCGACCCGGACCCTCGAAATTCCCTACACGGACCGCGGCACGCAGTTCGGGCAGGAACTCCGCCTTGCATACGACGGCGATGGAGCGCTGAGCCTGATCCTGGGCTTGCACCACCATCGCGAGGACCTGTTCAATGCGACCGACCTGAACTTCTGGACCGACCTCGACGTCGATGGCAACGGGCGGGTCGACGTTGATGACTGCTCCGCGAACGCCAGCCTTATGGCCTGTGCCATTTCCAACCGCTTCGACCAGCGCAAGCGGAGCTGGGCACTGTTCGGCGATGCGCACATGAAGCTCGGTACCAGGACGGGCCTGCGGGGCGGGCTGCGCTTCACCCGGGACATCGGGCTGCAGGCGGGGCTGACGTCGCAATTACGCGGCGTCGATGGCGTGCTTGTCGCAACGCCCATCCTCCCGCTCGACCGCAGCTTTGCGGGCAGCAACCTTTCCGGCAAGATCGGTATCGACCACAAGCTGGCCGATGGCACCATGTTCTTCGCCAGCTACAGCCGGGGCTACCGGGCAAGCGGGTTCAATGCGCAGGCTTTCTTCGATGCCGCCGAAGCCGGTGTGGCCCGACCCGAGACGATCGATGCGTTGGAAGCTGGCGCCAAGACGCGATTGGCCGGTAACGCGCTGGCGGTCGCGGTGACCGGCTTTCACTACATCTACCGCAACCAGCAGTTCCTTTCGGTCGACCCTGCCGATGCGACGCAGACACTCGTCAATCTCGACCGGTCGCGCATCTATGGGGCCGAGATAGAGCTGGAGGCTCGGCCCACGTCCGAGATTGCGGCTCAGATCGGCGTCGGCATCCTGCATGCGCGGGCAACGCAAGGCATGATCGGCGGCCTCGACGTGAGCGGCCACAGCCTTTCCAACGCGCCCTCGCTTACTCTCAACGCCGCAGTGGCTGCGACGATATGGGAACGCGGGCCGGCGCGCATGGCGCTGCGCGGGGACGCCAGCTACACGTCCTCGCAGTTCTTCGAGATCGTCAACATCCCCCGCCTGCGTCAGCCCGGATATGCGCTGCTTGGCGCAAGTGTCGATTACGCGCGCGGTCCGATGATCCTATCGATCTGGGGCAAGAACCTTGGCGACAAGGTCTATTTCACCTCGAGCATCGATCTTTCTGGATTCGGCTTCGATTACAATCACGTGGGGACACCCCGCACCTATGGAGCGACCGCCAGGGTCAGCTTCTAGGCCGGTCCCTTTCGTCATCTTTCAGCTTTCGCCGGCCACCGGGAAGGCAATCGTGAAAGTCGACCCCTTGCCTTCGGTGGTCTTGACCCCGATCCTGCCGCCGTGAAGCTCCATGTAGAAGCGCGCCGCATGGAGGCCAACGCCGCTGCCCTTGATCTTGCGGGCGTTGCTCGAGCGGAAAAAGCGGGAAAAGAGGCGCGAAAGATCCGCCGCGGGGATGCCGATCCCGTGATCGGTGACCGAAACGAAGACTTCGCCGTTGCGTTCGAAGCAGCGCACTTCGATCGGGGCATCGGACGGCGAATACTTGACCGCGTTGGACAAAAGGTTGTCCAGCACGCGCACGACCAGGCCCGCGTCGACCATGACTTGCGATATTTCGGCCAGTTCGGCGACGAAAGGCCGGGACGGATGAACCGCGCGCTGGCTGATGATCGCCCGTTCGACCAAGGGGCGCAGCGATGTACGCTCGGGATGGAAGTCCACCCTGCCATCGGCGATGCTGGCCCAGCCCAGCGTCCGGTCCACCGCCTCGGTCATGCGGCGCGCGGTCTCGCGGATCACCTTGGCGCGCTCGAAGACAGGCGATCCGGGATCGGCAAGCCGTTCGATCCGACGCGCCGCGCCATCGATCACGGTGAGCGGCGTACGGAAATCGTGACTGGTTACGGAAAGGAACTGGCGCTGCGTTTCGGCAACAGCGCGTTCACGGGCAAGGGCCTTCTGAAGCCTGCGCTCCATCCGGAAGGCGCGCGTCACGTCCTGCTGCGAAAGCATCAGCGACAACCGTCCGCTGACCGGATCGATAAGGCGACTGAGGCCGATCTCGTGCATACGGAACGCCCGCCCTGCCATGCGCATGGTGGCACGGGCCGATCCCTGGTCAAGCGCCGTGGCGCGCAGGGCAATTGCGGCATCGCGGTCGGCGAACAAGGCAGCGAAATTGTCGAGGCCGGGCAGATTCGTGACGCCCAGCGTATGAACCAAGGCCTCCGCTGCGGGGTTGTGCATCAGCCACTGGCCCGAATCGGCCACCATCGAGATCATCAACGGCGACTGTCGTACGGCTTCGATGGCGCGCAATTCATAGGTCAGATCGCCGATCTGGCCAGGGTCACCGGTCGCCTCGACCAGCATGGCCATGCGATCATCGGCAAGGCGGACACCGGACAGCCGGCAATCGCGCCGGAAAGGTCTGCCCTGCGGAAAGAAGGTCCAGCTCTCGGTCCGGGTCTCGCCACCTGCCAGGCTGCGCTTGAGGTTGGCGAGACGCTCGGCCGTTCCCAGTGAGGTCGGATTGAAATCCCGGTCGCGCAAATCGTCAAGGCTGTTCGCCTGCCAGAAGCGCAAGGCCGCAGGATTGGCCCATTCCATCCGCGCACGATCGAAGTCGTAGATCCAGGCCGGCTGGTCGATGAGCGCGAGAAGAGCCAGCCCGTCACCGAACCCGGGAGGGAGGCTGCCGATGCTTGCGCCGGCCTTCGTCGGTGAGCTTCGCTCAAGCGCACTCATATGGGATTCTGCCTAGCTCCTAAAACCTAAATTTAGCATTTCCAATGATACCGGTCGCCATTGAAGGGTGCGACCGTTGCAAGGAAAGATCAATAACCCCAAACAGATAAAGCAAGTGCCCTTGGCTCGTTGGCTGGGGGCATCCTATCTGCGCACGGCCGTGATCCCCCTTTGCATTATCGAGCTGGGCTTCCTCCTGAGTTATTGGGCAACCGGTAACTTCACGTATCAGCGCAATGTCGATACGGTTAACGCACTGTCCGAGCAGTACCTCGAGGACATCGCCACGCGCGAGGCCGCAAACATCGATGCCGCGCTGGGCAGCGTCGAGGGACTCGCAAGGGTATTCGCCGCAGAGGCAGGCGAGGCGCTGCGCACGCCCCACGACGCACCCGCTTCGGAAAAGGCGCGATACCATCTCGGACCCGACGGCGCGTTCCATACTTTGCGCGGCGGCCCTGAAGACACAGCCAGCTTCTACAGCGGCTATCATCACGTCGGTCCGCGGGAGATCGAAAAGGTCTGGCGCACTTCGCAGCTCGACCACACGATGCGCCACATCAAGGCCGCATCGCCGCTGGTACGGCAAGTCTACCTCAACACCTGGGACAGCTACAACCGCATCTACCCCTACTTCGACGTGACGAGCCAGTATGCGCCGAAGATGAACATCCCGTCCTACAACTTCTATTACGAGGCGGACGAGAAGCATAATCCGGCACGCAAGGTCGTCTGGACCGATGCCTATGTGGACCCGGCCGGTAGCGGCTGGATGGTTTCCGCGATCGCCCCCGTCCATCTGTCGAACCGGCTGGAGGCAGTGGTCGGCATCGACCTGACGGTCGAGACGATGATCCGCCGCATTCTCGCGCTGGACTTGCCGTGGGATGGATATGCGATGCTCGTGGGTCGCGACGGCACGATCCTCGCGCTGCCGCCTGCAGGCGAGAAGGACCTGGGTCTGGCCGAACTGAAGGACCACGACTACGCCGACGCGATCCGGTCCGACACATTCAAGCCCGAACAATTCAACATCGTCCGCCGGCCCGAATTGAAGGCCCTGGCTAACGCCATCGTCAGCGGAAAGACCACGGTCAACCACATCGCGCTGGGCGGACGCACGATGCTGGCGGCAAATGCCCGGGTGACGGGACCGGGCTGGACCCTCGTCGTGCTCGCACCGGCCTCGCAGATTCTCGCCGATGCAAGCACGCTCCACGATCAACTGATGCAGGTCGGGTTCATCATGCTGCTGATCCTGCTCGCCTTTTATGCCCTGTTCTTTGCGTTCCTGCTGTGGCGCGCCCGGGTGATGAGCAAGCAGGTCGCCGAGCCGCTGCGCGCCGTGGAAGGCGTGATGGCAAGGATCGGTGCCGGCGAGTACGAACAGGAAGCGCCCCGCTTCGGCGTGCAGGAATTCGACAACCTTTCCGAGCGGCTTGTCGAGACCGGGCACACGCTGGGACGCGCCCATCGCCAGATCGTGGAGCAGGAAGCCGAAGTGCGCCGCGCGCTCGATACCGAACGGCGGGTCACCACCGGCCAGCGGCGCTTCATCAACATCCTCAGCCATGAATTCCGGACGCCGCTGACCGTCATCGACAGTTGCGGGCAGATCCTCAGGCGGCGCGCAACACGATTGACGGCGGAGGCCACCGTCGAGCGCGCGGACATGATCCGCCGTGCTGCCGCGCGCATCCGCGAAGTCATGGAAAGCGCGTTGCAACTGGTGCGGATGGAAGATGGCGAGACCACCTGCCGACCGAGCGCGGTAGCGGTGGTCGGACTGGTTCGCGATGCCATCCGGTCCGCGAGTGAAGGGCGCGAAGTTGTGGCCAGCTTCACGCCAGAGGCGGAAAGCGCGTCGGTGCTCGTCGACAGGGCGCTCGTTCACAGCGCGCTTGCCGCGATCGTCGAGAACGCCTGCCGCTATTCGCCAGAAGGCATGATCGTCGAAGTCGGCGCCAGGATCGAAGGAGGCCGATGCATCGTGAGCGTGCGTGACGAAGGCCCCGGCATTGCGGCAGAGGACCTGCCGATGGTGCGCGAGCGCTTCTGGCGCGGGGCCAACAGCACTGCGGTTCCTGGCGCGGGCACGGGGCTTTACCTGGCCTCGACGCTGATCGACGCCAACGGCGGTTTGCTCGACATCGCATCATCGGCAGGCGGCGGCACGGTGGTGACGGCCAGCCTGCCGCTGGCCGAGGTTACGGTTACCGAATTGTGGGAGGCAACTGCGTGACGTTCCATGCTCCCGAACGGTTCAGGGTGCTGTGCATCGAGGACGAACCCGAAATCCTGCGCGACGTTGCGGACGAGCTGGCCGACCACGGCTTTCGCGTCGACCAGGCATCGAGTGCCGAAGCGGCGCTGCCCGCGATCGAGCGCGAGCCGCCCGACCTCATCGTGTGCGACGTGCAGATGCCGGGGATGAGCGGGCTGGAACTGCTGGAGCATCTGCGCGCGCGCGGCGACGCGATATCGCTGGTGCCGTTCGTCTTCCTCACCGCCTTCAGGATCGCGACAGCATCATCAACGGCCGCCGCGCCGGGGCCGACGACTATCTGGTGAAGCCGGTCGACTACGACCTGCTGATCGCAGCCGTCGAAGGTCACCTCCACAATGCGGCGCTGCGCCAGGCGGCCGCGCGCGCGGCGCCCGGTTCGGACGGAAGTGCGGACGAACGGGAGGCGTTGCTGGCGCGCCTTGCCGCTTCGCCGGCGGGCGAGGGCGTCGCCGTGGCCAAGATCGACACCCAGCCCGAACTGGCCCGCCGCCTCGCCGGAAAGGACGCCGACTACCTGTCGAGACTCGTCCACCGACTGGCCCACAGGCGCGGGCTGGCCGCCTTCCGGCTGCATTCCCACGCGTGGGCCCTGACCGGTGACGATGGCACGCTCACGAACACGCTCGCGCCGATGGTGGACATGCAGTTTCGAGATCGCGGGGCTTTGGGAATCGCGACGGCGCGGATCACCCTGTCCGTGGTGACCGGGCGCACGTCCGATATGGAAACGCCGGAAGTCCTGGTCGACAGGCTGATGGAATCCGCGCGCCTCCTGCAGCGCGATGGCGGCGGCAGGATGCTGGCTCTGGACGGACCGGACATGTCGGAGATCCGTCTTGCCACCTCTATCCGCACCGAGCTGGTGACCGCGATCCGGCAGGGCCAGCTCCACGTCTGCTTCCAGCCCAAGGTCGACGCGGAAAGCGGCGCGCCCGTTTCCGCTGAAGTGCTGGTGCGGTGGGAAAGCCCGCTGCTGGGCCACCTTTCGCCAGCGACCTTCATCCCGGTGGTCGAACGCGCGGGCCTGCTCGGCCACGTCACCGACTGGGTCCTGCGGCAGGCGGCGGCAAGCCAGGTCGCGCTGCGCAATGCGGGACTACCGGCGCGGCTGGCGGTCAACATCGGCGCTTCGGAGTTCAACGACGCCCTGCCAAGCCGCATCGCGCGAATCTTCGCCGAACACAGCGCGGACGAAAGCCTGCTTGAAGTCGAAGTAACCGAAACCTCGGTTCTCACCGATCCTGCCGAGGCCGACCTCATCGTTCAGGCGCTCCACGCCCGCGGGATCGCGGTGGCGCTGGACGACTTCGGCACCGGGTACTCGTCGCTCGCCCACCTTCAGGCCTGCGCCGTGGACACCATCAAGATCGACCGCAGCTTCGTGAAGCGTGTGGCAGAATCCGGGCCGGACCAGAAGATCGTGCTGGGCATCATCAGCCTCGCGCGGATGCTCGGCATGGAGACGGTGGCCGAAGGCGTCGAGCTGGAATCGCAGCGAGCTTGGCTGACCGAGCACGACTGCGACACGCTACAGGGCTATGTCATCTCGCGCCCGCTGCGTTTCGAGGACTACTGCGCGTTGCTGGAGGAATGGCTCGGCAAGGCCAGCGCCGGTCCGGCCTAGCTCAGGGTGGATCAGTTCAGGACGGATCAGTTCAGGACGGCCCGGGCAATGAGGTCGCGCTGGATCTCGTTCGATCCGGCATAGATGCTGGCCGCCCGGTCGTTGAGATAGCGCGGCACGGCGACCGCGAGCGCGGCGCAGGTCTGCCCATCGGGTAATGCCCATGCGGCCAGACCCTCGACCTCGCAGGCGAGCGTATCCTGTCGCTGCATCGCCTCGGTCCCCAGCACTTTCAGGACCGAGGCGTAGAGTGCCGGACTCCCGCCCTCCCCGCGCATGGCCTTCATTTCCAGCGCCTGTAGCGCGCGCAGCGACACCGCTTCGCGGACAAGGCGCGCATCAAGAACCGGCCCCAACCCCTCGCGGGCGCGCAGGGCTTCGAGCCGGCCGATGAGCGGCGGCGCATACTTGCCGCCGCGTTCGAAGGTGAGGAGATGCTTGGCGACCGTCCAGCCTGCGTTCTCATCGCCAAGGCGGTTGGCCTGCGGCACGCGGACATCGTCGAAGAAAACCTGGTTGAATTCGTGATCGCCCGCCAGCGTACGGATGGGCTTCACGCTGATGCCGGGACTCTCCATGTCGAGCAGGAGGAAAGTGATGCCGGCCTGCGGCTTGCCCTCGGTGGAGGTACGAGCAAGGCAGAACATGCGGTTGGCATGGTGGGCATGGGTCGTCCAGATCTTCGAGCCGTTGAGGACGTAGTCGGCCCCGTCGGCTTCCGCCCGCAACTGGAGCGAGGCAAGATCGGACCCGGCACCGGGTTCCGAAAAGCCCTGGCACCAGTAATCCTCGCCCGAGAGGATGCGCGGGAGGTAGAAGGCCTGCTGTTGCGGCGTCCCGTATTGCATGATGACCGGCGCGACCATCTTCAGGCCCATCGGCGCCAGCGAAGGCGCGCCCGCCGCCGCGCATTCCGCCGCGAAGACATAGCGCTGCATGTCGTCCCAGCCCGGACCACCGAAAGCCTCGGGCCAGTCCGGCGCGACCCAGCCCCGCTTGTGGAGGATCGCCTGCCATTTCAGCGACACGGCGGGCTCGATGAACACGCTGGTCGCGCGCGCCGCCGCCTCGCGCAGGTCCGGGGTCAGTTCCGCATCGAGGAAGGCGCGGACTTCGGCGCGGAAGGCAGCGGTGGCGGGATCGTCGGTCATGGTCATGCCCCCGATGGTGGCGCGATGCGCTGGCCGCCGAAAGCTGATGGATCCGTCAGGATGATCCGGCGCCGACATAGCCGAGCCCGGCGGCCAGCTGGATCGACTGCGCTCGCCCCGTCGCGCCAAGCTTTTCGGCGGCATTGCGCAAATGGAAACGGACGGTGGAATGCGAAAGATCAAGGATAATGCCGATCTCGCCATCTGTCTTGCCCGCCGCCGCCCAACGCAGGCACTGCACTTCGCGCCGGGTCAGCTTTTGCGGAACGCCGGCATTGCGCGGTCTTCCTCGCGCTTCGTTGTGCGTGGCAACGAGACGTAGCGCGAGCGCCTGGAAATGCTCCGCCTTCCCAGCAAAGACCTGCGCAACACCGATCGGCTCGCGCGAGCACCACACGACGGCGCCGACGATGCCCCGCGGAAGGTGGACCGGCGCGACAATGGCCTCGCCTCCGAACGACTTTGCCACGCCCGAACAATCCACGCCGCCCAGCAGTCCGCTTGGCCGCCAGGTGGCCAGCGTGCCCGCCGTGTAGAAGAACGGTTCGGCCACCAGCCGCGCTGCGGTGAGAAATGGCACGTGCAACGCCAGCTTGCGGTCGCGCCAGTATTCGTGGCCGGGATCAGTCCAACGGAACGTGGTTTCGGCATAGGGCCGGCCATCCTCGTCCGACATGGGTTCGGGATCGCCAAGATCGGCTTGCGCCGCGATGAAGGGCAGGCCGGCAGCATCGCCCGCCGCCTGAACCTCGGCGACGAGTGCGGGCATCAGCGCCCAGCATTGCCTGCTTTCCTCCGCCAATCCGTGTCCTTTCCCGCCTGCCCCGCAAAACCTGACGGGGATGACAGCTTGTTGGGGGCACCCGAAAGACGTCCTCTTTCAAGGCCCTGGCGCAAGGCTGGCACAAAGACCCGCCTGCGGACAAGGGCCCATGCAAGGGATGAGAGGATCGGACATGAAGGGACTTCGCACGGCATTCCTGATCGGCACGGCGCTATGTGCGGTGGCCGCTCGACCGGCGCTGGCTGACGAGGCGGAGCAGCCTCAGGCGTCGGCCACCCCCGGCCCCGAAGAGATCATCGTGACGGCGCAGCGTCGCGCGGAATCGCTGAACGATGTGGGCATGGCGATCCAGGCGGTCACCGCCGACACGCTCCAGGCACTGCGCGTCACCGACGTGCGCGACCTTACGACCGTCGCCCCGAGCTTTACCGTATCGCAAAGCTACCAGGGCGTGCCGACCTATACCCTGCGCGGCATCGGCTTCAACACGATCAACCTTTCGGCCACCTCCACCGTCGGCACCTATGTCGATGAAGTGGCCTATGCCTATCCGATCATGAACACCGGCCCCGTCATGGACCTCGAGCGGGTGGAAGTACTCAAAGGCCCTCAGGGCACGCTATACGGGCGCAACACAACGGCCGGCCTCATCAACTTCATTACCGCCAAACCGACCGACACGTTCGAAGGCGCGGTCAGCGCGGACGTCGGCAACTACCGCACATGGAACCTGGGCGGGCATGTCTCGGGCCCGCTGGGCGAAGGGATCGCCGCGCGCATCGCGGTACGGTCAGAACAGTCGGACAAGGGCTGGCAGGTGAGCAACACCCGGGGCGACCGCCTGGGCAAGATCGACAAGCTGGGCGTACGCGGCGCGGTCGCCATCGATCCTTCGGACAAGACGCACATCGACCTGTCGGTGTTCTGGTGGCGCAACCGTTCCGACACTGTGGCGGGGCAAGGCATCGGCTTCACCCCGGCAACCGATCCGGTAACCGGGACGAGCCTGTCGCACCTGTTCAACGCTCCCGGCCTTGCCGACTACATCGCCAACAATTTCCCGACCAGCGCGACCCAGGCCGACTGGGCGCCGGAGGCCAGCCGTTCCGCCGATGTCGGCACAGGCCTCGGCCTTGACGGACCCTTGCGCGAGAACAACCGCTTCTGGGGCCTGAAGCTGCGGTGGGACCAGTACATCGGCGACACGATGAAGTTCGTCAGCCTGACCAGCTACAACGATTTCAAGCGCGACGCTCTTTCCGACTGGAGCGGCGCGCCCTTCGAGGTCCTGCTCCAGAACACCGTCGGCCGGATCAAGAGCTTTGCGCAGGAAGTTCACCTCGAAGGCGAGACCGACAAGATGAACTGGCTGGTCGGCGGATACTATGCCAACGACCGGATCATCGATTCCAACCGAACGATGCTGGGCCAGAACGCCAATGTCGGGCTGATCCGCGCGGTTGGGTCTACCCTGCTGGGTACGCCGTTCAACTCGAACGGATACACCCTGACCGAAATGCTCCAGGCGTTCCGCAGTTACGAAGACTTCGGCCGCATTCGCACGCGGACATGGAGCCTGTTCGCCAATGCCGACTGGCAATTCACCGAACAGCTCAAGCTGACCGCAGGCGTCCGCTATACCGAGGACCGCCAGCGCTACAACGGCTGCTCGCGCGACTTCAACGGAAACATGCTGCCCAACGTGAACGTTGTGAACCGGGCGCTCTACTTCCAGTCCTATGGGGTGCTTGCCGCGCCGATCACCCAGGGGCAGTGCAACACCTTCGATCCGGACAGCGGGACCTTCGGCGAAGTCCGCTCGGTCCTTTCGGAGAACAACGTCGCCTGGCGCGTTGCGCTGGACTGGTCGCCCAATGACGACACGCTTCTCTACGGATCGGTCTCGCGCGGGTACAAGTCTGGCACGACGCCGATCAACGCGGCGAACCTTGCCCGCCAGAACGCCCCCGTCACGCAGGAAAAACTGACCGCCTATGAACTGGGCATCAAGGCCAGCCTTGCCGACCGCCGGGTACAGGCGAACCTTTCGGCCTTCTACTACGACTACCGCGACAAGCAGATCAGCACCTACTTTGCCGATCCGATCTACACCGCCCTTTCGCGACTGGACAACGTGCCCGATTCCGAGGCCTATGGCGTAGAGGCCGAACTTGTCGTGCGACCGGTGCAGGGCCTGACGATGACCGGCAACGCGCTGTGGCTCAAGACGCGGATCAACGGCTACAACGGCACCAATGCCGCCGGCGAGGCCCAGAACTTCGATGGCGCGGAATTCATCTACAGCCCGCACTTCCAGGGCAGCGCGACAATTGCCTACGATGCGCCGGTGGGCAGCGGCCTGAGCGCGACCGGGGCGGTGAGCCTGCGCTACCAGTCTGAGTCCAACACGATCTTCGAGGACCTCGCGCTCTACAAGATCAACTCCTATGCCACCGTCAATGCAAGCATCGGCTTGAAGAGCGAAAGCGGCTGGTCGGCTTCGATCTGGGCAAAGAACCTGTTCGACAAGTATTACTGGTCTGCCGTGGCCAGCAACGCCAACGTCGTCGTGCGTTTCCCCAACCCGCCGCGCACGTTCGGCGTGACGCTTGGCTACAACTTCTGATGGCTGGGACGGCGGCAATGGAAAGCAGTTATCTCGGCACGAGGATCGACTTCACCTCGCCGCCGGGGGAGCCTGCGCTGTTGCCGCCCGATTCCGTGCAGTGGCGTGTCTACAAGAACCAGATCGCCCTTGGCATCGGCGGGATCGCGGCGGTCCTGCTCGAATTTGCCGAGCCGCGCATCCGCAGCGGGGTGTGGGATCATTCCACCTACAAGGTGGACCCCATCGGCAGGTCGCGCCGCACCGGCCTTGTCGCGATGCTCGCCTGCTATGGCCCCGCCAGCACGGCGCGCGAGGTGATCGGCATGGTCAACCGGATGCATGGCAAGGTGGTGGGCGAAACCCCGGCGGGGGAAAAGTACCGCGCGCTCGACCCTGCTCTGCTGGACTGGGTGGCGGCGACCGCATCCTACGGCTTCCTCACCGCCTATGACCGTTTCGTCAGCCCGCTGAGCCAGGCCGAAAAGGACCGCTTCATGCGTGACAGCGAGGCCATCGGGCGAGAGTTCGGCGCGCGGCGCACGCCCGGCTCGATATCCGAGTTCATGGCGATGATGGACGAACTGGAGCCGCGCTTCGAACCACATCCCATCATCATCGAATTCCTTTCGATCATCGAATCCGGCCGCGCCGCGCCGAGCATTCCGAAATTCCTCCACCGCGCCGTGGCGCGCGCGGCGGTATCGCTGCTGCCGGACTGGCTGAAGGACCGGCTGGGCCTGCGCGAAGCCTACCGCCTCGGGACGCTGGACCGCATTGCGCTGAGGCTGGCCGGACGGTTGGCGGACCGGGCGAGCGTACCCGCGTCGGCGCCATGTGAGGCTTCGCGGCGGTTGGGCCTGCCGGGAGACTTCCTCTATCTCCCACGCGATCGGCAGGCCGCACTTCTGCGCCAAACGTCGCTTGTAACACGATGAAACTCAAAGGTTTACTGAAACCCTGGCGTCCTCCCACGGTTACCTTGCCATGGGCGCACACGCGTTGCGCCCCCGGCTGGAGTCCGTCATGGCAAACGAAGACACGCTCAACCTTTCAGACCTGCACACCGAACGTCCGAGCCTGAGGGACAAGCGCGCGATCGTCACCGGGGGGACGACCGGTATAGGGCGCGCCATCGCGGTGCTTCTTGCCAGCGAAGGCGTCCGCGTCTTTACCTGCGGGCGCGACGAGCAGCACCTTGCCGATGGCCTCGCGCGCATCAACGAGGTGGGCCAGGGCGATGGCGTGGCGGTCGACCTTGCGAGGCCCGAGGGCCTGCGGCGCTTCTTTTCCACCGCCGACGCCTGGTTGGGTGGAGCCCTCGACATCGCGGTGATCAATGCGGCAATTCCGGCAGAGACGCCGATGGACGTCGAGGAAGTGGAGCTGCGCTACCAGATCGAGACCGACCTCGTCTCATACGTGCTTTCCGCCCGGGAATCCGCAAGGCGGATGAGCGCAGGCGGGGATATCGTGATGATCGGATCGATGTCGGCGGTTTCGCGCGGCAGGGGCAGCTCGGTCTATGTTGCCGCCAAGTCCGGCGTACAGGGCTTCGCCGCCGCGTTCCGGCAGGAGATGGCGGAAAAGGACATCAAGGTGGGCCTGATCGAACCCGGCTTTACCGGCGCCGACTTCCAGTATCCTGAATTTCCGCCGGAAAGGCAGCGCGAACAGATCAACGCCGACAAGATGCTGCGTGCCGAAGACATCGCCGTTGCCACGCACTTCATGCTCACCCAACCACGCCGTACCGCAGTCTCGCTGATGCGCGTCGAAACCCGGCTCAAGCACGAATAGAAACCAGCCGGTCGGACTGCCATTGCAGCGCAGGGCTGGATAAACCCGAGCCAGCGCTTCTATCATGGCATGATGAACGACGAGCAGGCACGCGGCATTGTGGAGAACGTATTCCGGGCGGCGCTCGACGCGGCCATGGCAGGGCCCGCCGTGCTGCGCCATCTGCCGGAAAAACCGCAAGGACGGTGCATCGTCGTGGGGGCGGGGAAGGCGAGTGCCGCCATGGCCGCGGCAGTTGACGCCGCCTGGCCCGACGTGGCGCTCACCGGCGTGATCGCGACGCGGTACGGCCACGCAGTGGAAGCAGGGAGGATTGCGGTCTTCGAGGCGGGTCATCCCGTGCCGGATGAAAACTCCGTTCGCGCGGCCCGGAGAATGCTGGAAGCGGTACGCGGGCTAGGCCCCGACGATCTCGTGCTTGCACTTGTATCGGGTGGCGGATCAGCCTCGCTCGCGCTTCCGATGGACGGAATGGATCTTGCCGGGAAGCAGGCGGTGACGCGCGCGTTGCTCAACAGTGGCGCTCCGATCGGCGAGATCAACACCGTTCGGCGCCATCTCTCCGGCATCAAGGGCGGGCGGCTGGCAGCGGCTGCCCGTCCTGCCCGGGTCGTGACGCTGCTCATAAGCGACGTGCCAGGCGACGATCCCGCAGCAATCGCCTCCGGCCCGACGCTGGCCGACAGTTCCACCCCTGCGGATGCCGTCGCCATACTGGAACGCCACGGCATTCCGGTACCCCAGGCACTGCGCAACGCGAGGCCTGCCCCTTCCCCTGCCGACAATGGCGAATGCCACCTTGTCGCGACACCGTCGCGCGCGCTCGACGCAGCAGCAGCGCGAGGGCGGGCACTTGGCTGCGATGTGGTGAACCTGGGCGATGCGCTGGAGGGAGAAGCGGCGGACCTGGGCCGCGAACTCGCGCGTGACGCGCTTGAGCGCGGGCGTAGCGCTGCCGGGCCGCTATTGCTGTTGTCGGGCGGTGAGACGACCGTCACGATCGGCCCTGAAGGCGCCGGCGAAGGCGGACGCAACTGCGAGTTCCTGCTCTCGCTCGCTGTTGCGTTCGACGGGGCCTCCGGTGTCTTCGCCCTTGCGGCAGACACGGACGGGATCGACGGGACCAGCGATGCCGCCGGCGCCTTCGTCACCCCATCCACGCTCGCTCGCGCGCAGGCGCTCGGCCTCGACCCGGTTGCCGCGCTGGCCCGCCACGACAGCTACACGCTCTTTGCCGCACTGGGCGATCTCGTCGTCACCGGCCCCACCCATACCAACGTCAACGACTTTCGCGCCGTTCTGGTTGGCTGAGGGCGCTAGCCGAAACGGAAGCTCGTGACCGCGATGCCGCCGAAGAAATCGGGCTGGTGAAACTGGACGGTGCAGGCGTCTTCCCCGGCAGACCCGGCGACGACCATCAGCGGCACAAGGTGTTCCGGCCGGGGATGGGCCTGGTGCGCGGCAGGTGCCTGTTCCCATTGCGCAAGCGCCGCTTCTCGCTCGGCCTGGCCGACGCCGACAAGGCTGTCGCGCAACCATTGATCGAACCGCGCAGACGGCACCGCCCCCGCCGGCCCAAGCGCGCGCAAGTTATGGTAGGAGAGCCCTGAGCCGATCACCAGCACGCCCTCGTCGCGTAACGGCGCGAGCAGGCGGCCCATCGCGATGTGCCTGCGCGCATCGAAGTCTGCCAGCACCGAAAGCTGCACCACCGGCAGGTCTGCCTCGGGGCGGATCGGCTGCATGAGGGAAAAGGTACCGTGGTCGAAACCCCGCCCAGCATCTTCCTCCGCCGCGAACCCGCCTTCGCGCAGGAGCGCCACCGTCCTTGCGGCCAGTTCAGGGTTGCCCGGCGCGGCATAGCGGATGTGGTAGGTATGCTCCGGAAAGCCGTAGTAATCGTAGAGCATCGGCGGATTGGGATGGGACGAGACGCGCGGCTCCGCCTCTTCCCAATGCGAGGAGACGACGAGAACCGCCTTCGGCATCTGTCCCAGCGACGGCAGGAGACCGTTGAGCGAGGCCTCGAGCTGATCGTAGCCCTGCCGCATCGGGCCATCCATCCACGGCCAGGGTCCGCCGCCGTGGTTGAGGAAGAATGTGGGCACTCGGCTCACGCTGGGGTCTCCTGTCATGTCAGACCTACAGATGGGAACTGCCTTGCCCGGCCGCTAGAGCTTCACCACCCGCATCGTCGGCACGACGTTCTGCGTGGCGTTGATCCAGCGCCACAGGCCCGTGCCCGAAAGATGTCCGGCAATATCGACCCAGTTCCCGAAGCCCGGGTTCTTCTCCGCGCAGACCAGCACGACGCTTCCGTCCGGCTCGTAAGTCACCATCGAGTTGTTCACCCAGACCTTCTGATGCACGTGATCGAGCGATTCCATCCACCAATTGTCGATCTGCAGGTTCCACATGCGGCATTCGGGAACCGGGGTCTCGATCACGAGCGCTTCGCCAGGCTGGAGATCGTAGTAGAAGTGCCCGTACCAGATGTTCGGGTCGCCCCCCGCCTTCTGGAATACCGACTGATCGGCATCGAAGAACCGGTTGGGCGTCGCCTTGAACCATTCGGACCAGGTGGCAAAGGTATTTGCCGTGCCCTTGGTCCACGCCGCCGCCGCCAGAAGCTGGCGCTCGATGTCATCGGGCGTCAGCAGTGCCGGCACTGCGGGCCCGGACCCGATCCGCTCGACAAATATGTCCGCGGGAACCTGCGTCTTCTTGTCGTCGAAGGTCTGGCGCACGATCAGCAGCGAAGTATCGTCCGCCATCGGAAGCCAGTTGCCGGGCTTCTTCTCGCGACTGACGATGATCTCGAAACTGCCGTCGGCCTCGAACGCCATGTCGGCGAACTCGATTTCGCCGGTCGAAGCCATGGTGCCGTCGATGGCGTAGCGGTTTGCCTTGGACCCGATAGAGAAATACGGCACGGAATTTCGGCGTCCGGTGATCCGGTACTCCCGGTCGGGCCGCACCACGCACTGCTGGTAGATGTTGTCGGGATTGTCGGCGCCGATCTTGATCTTGTCGTCGCACAACATGAACAGACGCGGGAAATCCGGGTCGGCGCTATCGACCAGCATGTTCAGCGCCGTGCGTGCAAGGCGGCTGAGGTAACGCAGCCCCTCGGCCTGGTCGAGCGCGGTCGTCGGGCTCGAAGGGCGAGCGAGGACGTCCCCCGCCTCCGCCAGTTCAGCGCAGAACCTGCGCCAGACGTGCTGCAGGTTGCCGACATCGGCGCGGGGATCGTTCATCGGTATGCTCCTGAATGTCAGCCTGCGAGTTGCCCGCCATCGATGGAAAACAGCGCGCCGGTGATCTTGCGCGCCCGCTCGCTCGCCAGGAACGCGAAGAGTTCGGCGATGTCCTCAGGCTCGCACGAGCCATCGAGCAGCTTGGGCGCGTTGCGCATGACCAGCGCCCAGTCGACATTTTCGGGCACGGCGGTCTGTTGGGTCATCGGCGTCTTGACGTCACCCGGACAGATGGCGTTCACTCGCACACCGCGCGACGCGAACTCGACGGCCAGGCTCTTGGTCATGCCGGCCACTGCGTGCTTCGACGCAACATAGGCCACCGTATAGGCAATGCCCTGGAGCGCCGCCGCCGAAGCGGTGTTCACGATGTTGCCCTTGCTTTCCACAAGGTGCGGCAGCGCCGCCTGGCACAGCGTGAACACGCTATGGGTATTGACCCGCATCACCAGGTCGAAATCCTCGAGCGAAAAGTCCTCGCTCCGCCCCCACTTGAGCACACCCGAAATGTTGCAGAGAACATCGAGGCCATTGCGTGCGCCCACTTCGACAAGCTTGCGACAGGAAGCGTTGTCCACGGCGTCGAAGGGCTGGATCACCGGCGCCGATGCCATCATCGCCGCCGTTTCCTCAAGCCCCGCGACATTCTTGTCACCGATGGTGACCCGCGCGCCTTCAGCGGCGAAGCGGATCGCGGTGGCGCGGCCGATCCCGGAAGCCGCGCCGGTAACGATGACATTCTTGCCTTCAAACAACATCCTGATCTCCCGGGTCTATTCTTATGATTGAGGGGTTGCCCCCGGCGTCAGAACTTGACGCCGAGAGTAAGCCCGTAGGTGCGCGGATCGGGGAAGTAGCCGACGGTCAGCCCGCCGAAGCTGGGACCGAAGTCGATGAAGTTCGAAGGATTATCTTCCTTCGTCAGGTTCTTAACCCACAGCGCGAATTCCGCCTTGGCACCGCCCAGCGGCACTTCCGCCACGCTTGCGCGCAGATTGACGATGGTGCGGCCCTTGGACTTGGTGTTGTTGGCGTTCTGCGCCGAAGCGTTCGGCGTCACCAGGGCATATGGGAAGGTGTAGTAGCTGGAGACGTAGTTCACATCGCCATTGATGTTGAACCTGCCCCAGTCGCCCTGCGCCACGCGAACGTCCGCGCCCATCGAGGCAGTCGTCTTGGGCGTGTGCGGGAACGCGCGGTTCTTCGAAACGTCGGTGTCGACCCCATCAACCGCGTCGATGTAGCTCTTGTACTTCGGGTCGAGGAACGCGAGCGAACCGTTGATCGTCACTGCATCGACCGGGCGGATCACCGTCTCGATCTCAAGCCCGCGGATGCGTGCCTTGGCCGCGTTCTTGACGATCGAGGCAGCACCGGCACCGGCAGTGAACACCGAAAGCTGGATGTCCTTGTGCTCGTCCCAGAAGCCGGCGACGTTGAAGATCACCTTGCCGTCGGCAAGACGGGTCTTCACGCCCACTTCATAGCTGTCGACCGTTTCCGGACGATAGGGATTGCACAGTTCAACCGCGCCCGTCGGGCAGGCTGCGGTAGGCGCACGGAAGTCGCTCGTCTCGCCGTTGAAGCCGCCCGACTTGAAACCCTGTGCGAAGCGCGCATAGAGATTGATGTTCGGGTTCGCCTGGTAGGCCAGCGTGATCGCCGGGTTGAAGCGGTTGTACTTCGCGTCCGGCACGCCGCCATAAGGAATGTCGGCCACGACCAGCGGCGAGAAAATCTCGTTCGCCGCATCGTAGTTGATGCGGAAGTAGCGGCGGATGTCCTTCTTCTCGTGGGTATAGCGCCCGCCGAGCGTCAGCTTGAGCGCTTCGGTGATGTCGTAGTCGAGCTGCGCGAAAACAGCGAGAGCCTCGGTGTGCGAGCCATAGTCCGACTGATAGGAAGCGCCGCCGCCAAAGAAGCTTTGCGGCCCGAGCGTTTCGGCCTTTTCCTTGTAATAGAACACGCCGGCCACGTACTTCAGGCGGTCACCCAGAGCTTCGCCGGAAGCCTGGAGTTCCTGGCTCCAGCTGTGGAAGCGAGTATCGCGCTGGGTCAACGCGACCGGCAGCGGCGAACCGTCAAGATCGAGCGAGTCCTTCCAGCGCGTGTTGCGATAGGCCGTGATCGACTTGATCGTGGCCGCGCCGACGTCCAGCGTCAGGGTCAGCGCATGCCCATAAGTGCGCGACTTCTCGTAGAGCGGATCGGCGTCGAGCGAAGCGCTCGATTGGCGGTCGGTCCGGTCATAGAGATTGAGCGGGAAGAACGCGCCGCCGTACGGATAGCCGGCCGAGTTCGGATCGAAGATGTCCTCGGGGCGTCCATTGCGGTTGACGTGCACGAGCTGCGCGTAGTCCGGCCGCTGGTCGAACTTCGAGTAGTCGTACATGTAGTCGGCGGTGAAGTTGCTGCCTTCAGGCTTGAAGCGCAGCTGCGCCATGCCGCTCTTGCCGTCGAGGTCATTGGTCCGGCCGGTGCGCGCGGGGCCTGCGAGAAAAGCTTCCGGATAGGGGTTCGGCGTCAGCTTGATGAAGCCGTCGCGCTTCTGGATCTGGCCTGAAAGCTTGAGCGAGAAGGGCCCGAACGCCGGAAGGTCGAGCACGGCACGGCCCTTCCAGTAATCGTAGTTGCCATAGCTGACCTCACCCTTGAAGCCCAGTTCGCCGCTCGGCATCTTGGGCACCAGATTGACCGCGCCTGCCAGCGCATTGCGGCCATAGAGCGTGCCCTGCGGGCCGCGCAGGATTTCGACGCGCTCGAGGTCGGCAACGTCGAAGATCGAACCCTGCGCCTTCGCGATGTAGACGCCGTTCAGGTAGAGGCCGACAGCCGGCTCCCAGGTGATCGCCGGGTTGATCGTCACCGATCCGCGAATTGCGATCTGCGAAATGGTCTTGTTCGAAGGCGCGCGCTCGAACTTCACGTTCGGGGCGACCGAGCCAAGGCTGTCGATCGAGGTGATGCCGCGCGTCTCGAGGAACTGGCTGCCGACGGCCGAGATGGCGATCGGCACGTTCTGAATGTTTTCCGAACGCTTCTGCGCCGTGACGACGATTTCACCGATGCCGGGGCCGGCGTCAGCAGCCGAATCCTGGGCGTCCGCCGACTGGGGCGCTTCCTGCGCAAAAGCTGGCGCCGAAATGGCGGCGAGCGTGCTCAGTGCCGTAGCGGCAAGCAGGTTCCTCACGATGTCCCTCTCCTGAAAGTTTGCAATGCGATTTGCGCATTCGCGCAGATGTTCGTGGCGCAAACATTATTATTTTCCACTTAACTTGGCAAGGGGTTAGTCCAATCCGCAGATTTTTCGCACTTTTGATACGCATTCATCGGAACTGCAATGGATTGCCTCGGTCGCCGTCAGGCCAAGGGGGCAAGGCCCGTCAGGATCATCCGGACGAGATCCGCCTGCCCGGTAGCGCCGGTCTTGGCGTAAATGCGCTTGGAATAGTTGCGCGCGGTCTCGGCGGTGAGCCCGAGGGCCATGCCTGCCTCGACCAGAGGTTCGCCCCTGGAAAGCGCGATGGCCAGTTCCGCCTCGCGCAGGGACAGACCGTGGACCGCCTGGAGAACGGCAGCGCCCGCAGCCTCGTTCTCGCGACGGTCAACGCGGAGGGTGCCCACGACTTCGGGGCGGGCGTCGGGCTCGGTTAGGCGCAGGTCCGAGCGTCGCAGGACGATGTCGATGCCGCGCCGCGCATCCAGCGACATGACGCGCAAATCCCCGACGCCCGACGCGATCTCCGCGCAGGCCCGTTCAAGCATGCGGGCAGTGGCTGGGACCAGTTGCAGGCGGCGGCCCGCGACCGGCTCCGGCTCCACGGCAAACGAAAGCAGCGCCTCTGCGCCTGGATCTGCCGCCATCACTCGCCCGGCGGCATCGAGCGCCACCTGCCCGATGCCGAGACGCGCCAGCGCCGATTGCGCCAGTGCCGCCTGCAACCTGCTGCCCACGAGCGCCACCAGCGTCCGCAGTGCCGATGCAAGGTGCGGCGCGACGGCCGATAACGTCGCGACAGCGCTGGCCGTAAAGTCCTCGCGCTGGCGCACCAGTACAAGCCAGGCGTCCGCCGCCCCGCCCGCCCTGACGCGCAGCCAGCGGCCATAGCGGATATCCATGTCCGCCAGCGCCGCCTTCTGCCGTTCGAGCTGCGCCGGATTATCGAAGTCGAGCATCTCGTCGAGCGCGTAGACGCGCTCCGGGCGCAGGGCGCCATAGGGATGCAGGCGCAATTCATGCAGGCGGACGAAGTCCAGCGGCGGCTCCTGTGCGGCGCGCGGCGCGGTGACATGGATCACCGCCGGTTCCTGCCCCGGTGCGGCATTGGCGAGCTGCACCAGCATGAACGCACGGCGCGCGCCGGTGAGCGCAACGAGATTGCGCATGAACAGGCCGAACGGGGGCGTCTCATGGATACCCTCGATAAGGGACAGGTGCAGCGCGCGCTGGTCGATGGCCGAGATTGTCACGCCCGATGCTCCCATGTGGGAGAAGCGTGGTCAAGCCACGAGGCGGTTACCCGGTCAGGCAGGCGTCCCGGCATGAACCGCGGCGACTTCGTCCAGCACCATGCGAGCGTGTTCCGGGCGGCAGATCAGCAGGTCGGGCATGTATGTTTCGGCCTGGTTGTAAACCAGCGGACTGCCATCGATCCGCGAACAGTGCAGCCCGTGAGCCAGTGCGACGGCGACCGGCGCACAGGAATCCCATTCGAACTGACCGCCCGAGTGCAGGTAGATATCCGCCTCGCCAAGGATCACCGCCATGGCCTTCGCACCCGCGCTACCCATGGGCACCAGTTCAGCGCCGATCTTTTCGGCGATGGTCACGGCCTCGTGCGCGGGCCGGGTACGGCTTACGACCATGCGCAGCGTCTCGGGTGCGGGAGGAACGACCTGTGGCCTGTCCGTGCGCAGCACCACACCCGCGCCCGGCAACGCAACGGCGCCGACCGTCGCCACGCCATCGATGGCAAGCCCCACGTGCACCGCCCAGTCGGTCCGCGCCTCGCCATATTCGCGGGTCCCGTCCACCGGGTCGACGATCCACGTGCGCGAGAATTGCAGGCGGTCGAGGTTGTCCTTCTCCTCCTCGGAAAGCAGTCCGTCATCCGGCCGCTGTTCGCGCAGGGCATGGACCAGGAACTGGTTCGCTGTCGCATCGCCCGCCTTGCCGAGCTGCTTGAGGCTGAGCATCCCGCTTTCGCGCACGGTCAGCAGCAGCTTGCCTGCATATTCGGCGAGATGGGCGGCGAGTTCTGCGTCGTTCATGTTGGTTCCTTGTGTCCACGTCGCGGCCGGGCGTCCCTGAGGCCGGTCGCGACGCCCCTCTTCCCTAGCGGGCGTCTGCTCGCCCGACCAGATGCCGCGCGCGAATCGCCGCGAAACTTCCCAGATGGGAGCACTGCATTCGTCCACACAAAAAAGCGGGCCGATGACACATTCCGCAAATGAAAAGCCCGGCTCCATATGGAACCGGGCTCCCCTTTCTGCCTCCGCGAACCCTCCCCGGTCAGCGGCGCTGAACTCTGGCCGTCAGGGACCGACCGGCAGCATGACCGGCGCGAATGTCGAAAGCAGGCCCGCGTCGAGAACCTGCGCCTGGCCGGTGATGAAGCCGGCAGCGGGGCTCGACAGCCACAGCGCCACTTCGGCCACATGCTGCGCCCGGCCCATTCCGCGCGCAGGCACGCGCGGCAGATCCGCGGCCGGGACGATGGCAACGTCGGGCGCGCCGATCAGCGGCGTTTCCACGCCGCCGGGGCAGAGCGCGTTGATCCGCGCGCCGCGCGCAGCAAATGCATCGACGCAGGATTTCACCAGGCCGACCACGCCGTGCTTGGCCGCGCTGTAAGCCGGGTTTGCCGGATGCCCCACGATGCCCGCCGCCGAAGCGGTGACCACCACGGCGCCACCTGTCGCAATCACGGCCTGCACCGCCTTGATGCCGTTGAACGCGCCCTTGAGGTTGATCGCGACGAGGCGGTCGAACAGCGCTTCGTCCACCGTGTCGAGCCCTTCCGCGGCGCCGTAGAAGCCGGCGTTGAGGAATGCCACGTCAAGCTGGCCTGCGTTGGCCATGACCGCGTCGACCATCGCCTGGTTGCTGGCATAGCTCGCGACATCGACCTGCACCGCGCTCGCGCCCTTGCCGATGCCTGCCGCGACTGCTTCGGCGCCGGCAAGGTTGAGGTCCGCGCAGAAAACCCTGGCGCCTTCCTCTGCAAAGCGGATCGCGGCGGCCCGGCCGATGCCCGATGCCGCTCCGGTCACCAGTGCGACCTTGCCTTCGAATGTCCCGGCCATCCTTGTTCTCCCTTGTCTCTTATCCGGCCCGCAGTTCGGTCTTCAGCACCTTGCCCGACGCGTTGCGGGGCAGGTCATCGACCAGCACAAAGCTGCGCGGCACCTTGTAGTTCGCCATGTTCTCGCGCGACCAGGCGACAAGTTCGGCCTCGGTCGCACTCGCGCCGGGCCGCAGGACCACGAAGGCGCGCCCCACCTCGCCCAGTCGCTCGTCCGGAACGCCGACGACCGCAGCCATTCCGATGGCCGGATGCTCGGCCAGCAGCTTTTCGACTTCCGCCGGGTACACATTGAACCCGCCCGAGATGTAGAGATCCTTCATCCGGTCGGTGATGCGCACATAACCGCGCTCGTCCATCGTGCCGACGTCGCCCGTGTGCAACCAGCCTGCTGCGTCGATCGCCTCGGCAGTGGCTTCCGGGTTGTCGAGATAACCGAGCATGACGCCCTGCCCCCGCACCAGAACCTCTCCCGCCTCGCCCCTTGGCAGTTCGTTCCCGTTCTCGTCGGCGATGCGCACCTCGTTGCCCGGAAACGCCTTGCCACAGGTCCGTGCAATGGTCTCGGCATCGTCACCGGGCACGCACGTCGTGATGTTGACGCATTCGGTCATGCCATAGGCGGTGATGAGGTCCACCATGCCCAGGTCGTTGCGGATGCGCTCCACCAGTGCGGGCGGCACTGTCGCCGCGCCGGTCGTTCCTCCCCGCAGCGAGGAACAGTCCCACTTGCGCTTGTCGAGTTCGGCCAGCAGCATCTGGAAGATCGTCGGCGGACCGGGCATGAACGTGATGCGCTCGCGCTCGATCAGATCAATCGCCTGACCCACGTCGAATTGCAGCATGGGCACTGCCACGGCACCGGCGAGGATGCACGCGACCCAGCCCACCTTCATCCCGAAGGAATGGAAGAAAGGGTTGGCAATCAGGTAACGGTCGCCCTCGGTCAGGCGGGTGTTCGCGCACCACACCGCCGCCTGAGGCAGGACGCGGCCATAAGTCATCAACACGCCCTTGGGGCTGCCTGTCGTGCCGCTGGTGAACAGGATGTCCGACACGGTATCGGCATCGATCTGCGCCATCGCCGCATCGACCGCCGGATCGCCCGCCCCCCTGCCGTCACGCATGAAAGCGTCGAATTCCCGGTCAAGCAGGACTGTTCCTTCAAGCGCCGGCAGATCCTCGTCCACGATCAGCGCGCGATAGTCGATGCCGAGAAAGCCCTCGACCGTGAACAGAAGCCGCGCATTGGTGCGCCGCAAGATGTCGCCCGCCTCGCGGCCCTTGAGCCGCGTGTTGAGCGTCACCACCGCCGCCCCGCACGCCATGGTCGCGATCGCCGCAACGATCCACTCGCGCGAGTTCGGCGCCCAGATCGCCACGCGATCTCCGGCCTTTATGCCCCGCGCGATCAGCGCCGAAGCCGCCGCGCGGCTGCGCTGCCACAGCTCGGCAAAGCTCCAGACTTCGCCGTTTTCGAGCACGGAAGGTGCATCGGGCCAGGTGGCCGCCGCCGCCTGCGCGGCATGGGGTATGGTGGCGGGCAGCGGATCGAGCATCGGGCGTCAGGCCACTTCGAACAGGCCGGCGGCGCCCATGCCACCCGCCACGCACATCGACACGACGGCGTACTTCACGCCGCGGCGCCTGCCCTCGATCAGCGCATGGCCGACAAGGCGCGAACCGGTCATCCCGAACGGATGGCCAATGGCGATTCCGCCGCCATTCACGTTGAGCCTTTCGGGGTCGATATCCAGCTTCTGCTGGCAATAGACCGCCTGCGAAGCGAAAGCCTCGTTGATTTCGAACAGACCGATGTCCTCGACCTTAAGCCCCGCGCGGTCGAGCAGCTTGGGGATGGCGAAGACCGGGCCAATGCCCATTTCCTCGGCGCCGCAACCAGCGACCTGGAACCCGCGATAGATGCCCAGCACTGGACGTCCTTCGGCACGCGCAGTGTCGAGATCCATCAGTACCTGCGCCGAAGCGCCATCGGAAAGCTGCGAGGCGTTCCCGGCAGTGACATGGCGGCCCTCTGCAATGACCTGACCACCCTTGAACACCGGCTTCAGGCCAGCAAGAGCCTCATAGGTCGTGCCCGCGCGCACGCCCTCGTCGCGGTCCAGTGTGACCTGTTCCTTGCCGGTCTCGTTGCCTTCCTTGTCGAACAGCGCCTTCGTCACCGTGATAGGCACGATTTCGTCGTCGAACCGGCCCGCCTCCTGCGCGGCCGCCGCGCGCTGCTGCGACAGTGCAGCGAATCGGTCCTGATCCTCGCGGCTCACGCCATAGCGCTCGGCCACGATCTCGGCGGTCTCGATCATCACCATGTAGGCGTGCGGGTCCGCCGCCTTGATGAATTCGGACCGGTTGCGGAAGGCGGGCGCGTGCTTGTTGATGGTCAGCGAGATGCTTTCCATGCCCCCGGCCACCGCAACGTCGATCTCGTTGCACATGATCCCCCGCGCGGCCAGCGCGATGGCGTTGAGCCCGGATGAGCACTTGCGGTCCAGAGTGAAGCCGGCGGTCGTGTCGGGCAGGACCGAACCGTGCACGGTCAACCGACCGAGGTTGTAGCTCTGCGTGTTCCAGTGGTTGCCGACGCCGAGGTAAACGTCGTCGACCCGCGCCGGGTCAATGCCCGCACGCTCGATCGCGGCATTGACCACGTGCGAGGAAAGGACAGGGGCCTCGGTGTCATTGAAGGCACCGCGGTAGGCCTTGCCCACGCCAGTGCGGGCGGTCGAAACGATGGCGGCTTCACGCATGTTCGCGTCCTCTCAGGAAAATCCGTGCATGTTGGTCGGGCCAAAAAAAGCCCGCATTTCGATGACCTTGCCGTCATCGTCGAACCGGAACGTGTCGATCACCTCAACCCGCTGGTCCCTGCCTTCCCAGTGCAGGTGGACGGTAAAGGCGAAGGCCGCGTAGGGACCGCAGATGCGCACCGGCCCGTCCAGCTTCAGCTTGGCCCCGGTCTGCATCGAGGCGGCATAGAACGCGAGGATCGCTGCCTTGCCGACGTGCGGCGGCGTTCCCACCGGGTCTTCGACCGTCGCACCTTCGGCGAACAGCGCAGCAACCCGTTCGGGCGCGCCGGCATCGAACGCGGCGACATATTCGTGGACAGCGGCTTCCATTGCCTTGGGATCGGTCATCGCGCTCACTCCGGAAAATAGCGACTGATTGTGTCGAGCACGCAGGCTGGCTTGTCCTGGCCCTCGATCTCGACAGTGACGCGCACGACCGACTGGATCGCGCCCTTTACTTCCTCGACCGAGACGATCTCGCCCGTCCCGCGAATGCGGCTCCCCACCTTGACCGGGTTGAGAAAGCGCAGCCGGTCCGCGCCCACGTTCACCGCATGGGCAAAGCCGCGCACTTCGATCAGCTGCGGCAGGAAGTAGTTGACGAGGCTCATCGTCAGATAGCCATGCGCGATGGTGCCGCCGAAGGGCCCTGCCTTGGCGCGCTCGACATCGACATGGATCCACTGGTGATCGCCGGTCACCTCGGCAAAGCCGTCGACGCGGTCCTGCTCGATGGCAAGCCACTCGGTCGGGCCAAGTCGGGTGCCTTCCTTGCCGATCAGGTCCGCCGGACGCTCGAAGATCGCCGTCATCCCTCAGGCCCTCTGGCTAGAGACGGAAACGATCTCGCCGGTCATGTAGGAAGACAGGTCGCTGGCCAGGAACAGCATGACGTTCGCGACTTCCCACACTTCAGCCGGACGCCCATAGGCTTCGGTCTTGACCAGTTCGGCCAGGCGCTCCTCCGTCGTCACCTTTGCCAGGAAGGGATGCATGGCAAGGCTGGGCGCGACAGCATTGATCCGCACGCCATGGTCCGCCGCTTCCAGCGCGGCGCAGCGGGTGAAGGCCATCACGCCGGCCTTTGCCGCAGCATAGTGGGCTTGCCCCTTCTGTGCCCGCCAACCCAGCACCGAAGCGTTGTTGACCATGACGCCGGACTTGTTGGCATACATCGCGGGCAGGAACGCCCGCGTCATCCGGAACAGGCTTGTCAGCGTCACGTCGATCACGCGGCTCCACTGGTCGTCGGTCATGTCCACGACATCGACCTCGCCGCCCAGCCCCGCATTGTTGATGAGGACGTCGACCTTGCCGAGCTTCTCCAGCGCCGCGTCGCGCAGGTCCTGCACCTGTGCTTCGTTGGTCACGTCGCAGACAACGGTCGCCGGGCGCTCGCAACCCACTTCAGCCGCGATGCGGTCCGCCGCTTCACCGAGCCGGCGTTCATGGAAGTCGCTGATGAGCAGGCGCGCGCCTTCTTCGGCGGCGCGCTTGGCAACGGCAAAGCCGATGCCAGTGCCCGCCGCTGCGGTAACCACCACGGTCTTGCCCTTCAGCATGCCGAGCGGAGTGGGATAGGGAGGAACGGAAACGCTCATGCTTTGCCTCTCGGTTGGGGCTTGATCATTGCGAGCCCCTCGGCTCGCGCGGCATGCCAAGTCCGCGTTCGGCGATCAGGTTGCGCTGGATCTGATTGGTGCCGCCATAGATCGTGTCGGAGCGGCTGAAGAGGTACATGTTGGGCAGCGCCCCCCATGCATAGTCATCGCCTTCGGCCAGTTCGGCGGCCTGGCCGATGACGTCCATCGCCAGCTCGCCAAGGTCGCGCCGCCACGTTGCCCACTGGATCTTGTAGGTCAGCGCTGCGCCATCGATGGCCGACAGGTCGGTGTTCGAAAGCATCCGCAGCGCGCCATAACGCATCAGGCGAAGGCCGATCTCGGCCTCGGCCACGCGTTGGCGGATCACCGGGTCGGCGGCCTTGCCATTTGCGCGGGCCGCCGCAATCACCGCGTCCAGCTCGTTGCGGAACTGCATCTGCTGGCCCAGCGTGGAAACGCCGCGCTCGAACGCGAGCAGAGCCATCGCCACCTTCCACCCCTCGCCCGGGGCGCCAAGCATGGCATCGCTCGCACAACGTGCGTCGGTCAGGAAGGTCTCGTTGAACTCGGCCTCACCGTTCATCTGGCGGATGGGACGCACCTCGATGCCGGGCTGGTCCATGTCCATCAGCAGGAACGACAGGCCCTTTGGCCCGACCGAGCCGTCCTCGGTGCGCGCCACGACGAAGATCATGTCGGAATAGTGGGCAAGGCTGGTCCAGACCTTCTGGCCGTTCACCACCCATTCGCCACCATCGAGCCGCGCCTTGGTCTTGACGTTGGCAAGGTCGGAACCGGCGTTCGGTTCGGAATAGCCCTGGCACCAGATCTGCGTGCCCCCGGCAATGCCCGGCAGATAGCGCGCCTTCTGCTCGTCGGTGCCAAAGGCAAGGATCGTCGGCCCGGCAAGTTCCACGCCGATGTGGTTGATGCGGTTAGGAGCGCCTGCCCGCGCATACTCCTCGGCGAAGATTACCTGCTGCGCGAGAGTCGCATTGCGACCGCCCCATTCCTCGGGCCAGCCGATGCACGACCAGCGGTGCGCGGCAAGCTGCTGCTCCCATTCCTTCCGGCGCGGGATCTCGTCGCACAGGTTGGGGATACCCCGGATATCGGCAAAGGGGCCGGCCATCTGCGCCTGCAGCCAGCCCGCGCACTCGGCGCGGAACGCCTCGTCCTCTGCCGAAAAGCCAAGCTTCATGCGGCCACTCCCAGGACCATGCCGGCAATCTGCTCTCGATGCCACTGGCTGTCGCCCAGCATCGAACCGATCGAACGGGCGCGCTTGAAGAACAGGTGCGCGTCGTGTTCCCAGGTAAAACCGATGCCGCCGTGAAGCTGGATCATGTTGCCCGCGCACATGTGGAACGTATCGGCGCAGAACGCCTTGGCGGAATGGAGCGCGAGCTGCGCTTCATCGCTGCCTTCGTCCACCGCGCAGGCTGCCCAGTAGACGGCAGAGCGTGCCTGCTCGATCTCGATCATCATGTCGGCCAGGCGGTGCTTGTAGGCCTGGAACGAACCGATCTGCCGCCCGAACTGCACGCGTTCCTTCGAATAGGCGACAGTGCGGTCGAGAGCGGCCTGCGCACCGCCAAGTGCTTCTGCGGCAAGGCACAGCCAGCCCGTCACGTGAAGCGCGTGCAGGGCGGCGGCGTGATCCGCGAACGGCTCGGCAGCGGCATTGTCCAGCGTGATCGTGGCGAGCGGACGGGTCTGGTCCATCGTCACGTGCTGTACCACGCTGACCCCCGGCGCATCGGCTTCTACCAGCCAGCAACGGTCGCCCGCGGCAAGGACGAGGAGGTCTGCGGCCCCGCCGTGCGGAGCGAAGCGGAAGGTTCCGCTCAGCTTGCCTTCGCCGACAGTGAAGTCATCGGACCACGTGGCGGTCGCGATTGCCTCACCCGCCACCAGCGCCGGAAGCCAGCGGACTCGCTGTTCGTCCGTCCCGCCCGCAACGAGAGCGTGCGAAACGCGGGCGTTGCCCAGCAAGGGAAGCGCGGCAACCTGGGCCCCGGCGGCTTCCGCGATCAGCGCGAATTCCACCATGCCAAGGCCAACCCCGCCCATTTCCTCGGGAACGCCGATCCCGGCAAGTCCCAGTTCGGTGCAGAAGCTCGACCACAGCTCGCGATCGACACCGTCCGAGGCCATCGCCTTGCGGGTGCGTTCGCTCGTCGCGTTCTCGGCAAAGAAGGCGCGGGCGGTTTCCGCGATCATCGCCTGTTCTTCGGTAAATGCGAATTCCATGTCAGTCTTTCCCGGTTCAGGCAGTTGTCAGGCGGTGCCCCAGACCTTGCGCGGCGGCACCCGCTCGGAGAGCAGCTTGTCGACAGCCGCTCCAACGTCCGACGGCTCCCAGCGCGCCTGGCGATCCACGAACGGGCCTTCGCGCCATCCGTCCTCCAGCATGATCTTGCCGCCCTCGAGTTCGAACACGCAGCCCGAGACGTGTGCGCTGGCGCTGCTGCCGAGCCACACCACCGTCGGCGCGACATTCGCAGGATCCATCACGTCGAAAGCCTGTCCTTCGGTCGCCATCTTGTCGGCAAAGGTCTGTTCGGTCATGCGCGTGCGCGCAGATGGGGCGAGCGCATTGGCGGTAATTCCATAGCGTCCCAGTTCAGCCGCCTGGACCAGCGTCAGCGATGCAATTCCGCCCTTGGCGGTGGCGTAGGCCGCCTGAGCGATCGAACCCTGAAGGCCCGCGCCGCTCGACGTGTTGATGATCCTTGCGTCGGGGTCCCGGCCATCCTTCTGCTTCTGGCGCCAGTAGTTCACGGCATGGCGCGAAACGCAGAAGTGGCCGCGCAGATGCACGTGCATCGTCGCGTCCCATTCCTCGACCGTTGCCGACACGAACATGCGGTCACGCACGATACCGGCATTGTTGACCACCACGTGCAGGTCACCGAACGCCTCCAGCGCGGCATCGACGATCCGCTTGGCGGCATCCCAGTCGGTGATGTCCTCGTAGTTGGCGATCGCCTTGCCGCCGGCGGCGCGGATTTCCTCGACCACAGCGTCCGCCGCGCTGGTATCGCGTCCCTCGCCGCCAAGCGATGTGCCGATGTCGTTGACGACGACGTTCGCCCCTTCCGCCCCGAACGCCAGTGCATAGGCGCGGCCGAGGCCGCGGGCGGCGCCAGTGATGATGACGGTGCGGTTGTCACAGATGCCCAAGGCAATTCTCCCGTGAAATGTCTCAGCCGACCGGCAGCAGCAAATGCTGCGAAAGGTCGCCTATGTAATCGAGCATGGAATAGTCGCGCGTCGCGAAGCGCCAGGCCCCGCCTTCGCGCACGAAGGTGTCGTGGTAGCGGCCCGAGGCAATGGCCTGAAGCGGCAGGTCCGGAGTCTGCTGGAACACCGTATAGACCGACCGGCAACTTGCCGCATTCGCCGCCTCATCGATCTCGATGATCGGGTTGGTCACGACGTGGCGGGTGCGCGGGGTGCCGCACGGATGGATGCGTACGAAGGCGCGCCACTGTTCCAGCATCGCCGCCCCGCCCTCGACCACTCGCCCGCCGCCCAGCGTGACGCGCGCGCCGTCGAACATGCGCGACACCTCCTCGAGCCGGCCCGCGTCCATCAGTTCCGCGTATCGGTAGAGCAAGTTGGCGATTTCGGTGGCGGCGCCCATCGCCGTCAAAGCCTCTCGATGATCGTGACGTTCGCCTGGCCGCCACCCTCGCACATCGTCTGGAGGCCATAGCGGCCACCGGTGCGTTCAAGGGCGTTCAGCAAAGTCGTCATCAGCTTGGCACCGGTCGATCCGATCGGATGGCCCAGCGCAATCGCGCCGCCGGACACGTTGACCTTCTCGTGCGGGATATCGAGCTCCTTCATCCACGCCATCGGTACGGAAGCGAACGCTTCGTTGCATTCGAACAGGTCGATGTCCGACAGCTTCATGCCCGATTTCTGCATGGCATAGCGCGTTGCCGGGATCGGCCCGGTCAGCATCCACACCGGATTGTCGGCACGCACCGACATGTGATGGATGCGCGCGCGTGGCTTCAGGTTGTGTTCCTTCACCGCACGCTCGCTGACGATCAGCAGGGCCGCCGCACAGTCCGAATTCTGGCTTGCGTTGCCCGCCGTGACTCGCCCGCCTTCACGCACGGCGCTCAACGAAGCCAGCCCTTCCAGTGTCGTGCCGGGACGGATCGTCTCGTCACGATCTAGTCCTTCGAGCGGCACGATCTCGTTTCTGAACCAGCCCTGCTCGGTCGCGTACTGCGCGCGGCGGTGGCTCTCGTAGGCGAAAGCGTCCATTTCCTCGCGGCTGAGGTTCCACTTTTCGGCGATCATCTCGGCCGAGCGGATCTGGTTGACCTCCTGGTCGCCATAACGCGCGTCCCAGCCCTTGGCGCCGATGAACGGGCTTTCGAATCCATATGCGGCACCGGCTGTCATCGCGGCCATGATCGGAATTCGGTTCATCGCCTGGCTGCCACCGGCAACGACAATATCCTGCGTCCCGCTCATCACGCCCTGTGCGGCAAAATGCACCGCCTGCTGTGCCGACCCGCACTGGCGATCGACGGTCACGCCCGGCACGTCCTCGGCAAGTCCTGCGACGAGCCATGCCGTGCGCCCGATATCGCCCGCTTGCCCGCCGATCGTTTCGGTGCATCCCCACACCACATCCTCGACCAACGCAGGATCGAAGTCGTGCCGCGCCATCAGTTCGCGGATCGGGTGTGCAGCAAGGTCTGCCGGATGGAGATGGGCGAGGCCGCCCTTTTTGCGCCCGACGGGCGTGCGCACGGCGTCGATAATGTAGGCTTCAGGCATGTTCGGTCTCGCGGGCAAAGGTCTGGTCGGCCCCGACGGGCTGGCTGAAGACGCGGGTGGCGATGCGATTGCGGTGGAAAGCGGGCGTGCCCCACGAATGGGTCAGCGCCAGCGCGCGCTTGAGGAAGAGGTGGACGTCGACCTCCCAGGAATAGCCCATTGCGCCATGAACCTGGATCGAGGCGCGCGCGGCCTTTTCGGCAGCCTCGAGCGCGACGATCTTCGCCTCGGACACGCGGGCGCGGGATTGCACGTCGGCATGGCCGATCTCGGCCGCGGCAGCGAGTACGACCGGCCGCGCGAACTCGACCGCGACCTGCGCGCTGGCAAGGTGGTGCTTGACCGCCTGGTAGGAGCCGATGGGCTTGCCGAACTGGGTACGGTCCCTGGCATAGGCGACGGCGAGGTCGACAGCGCGCTGGGCAAGGCCGAGGCCTTGCGCGGCGGCAAAGAGCGAAGCCCGGTCGAGCGCCATGGTCCAGTCGACAGGCCCCAGATCCTCCGCGTCGGCCTCAGCCCATTCGATGCGGAACAAGCGGCGGAAGGGATCTATGGTTTCGGCCGGCGTCAGCCGCACCTTGTCCGGCGTGGCGAGGAAGGCGCGGCCATTCTTCTCGATCAGGATCGCAGCCGCGATGTCGGCATTGGCAACGACCGGGTTGATCGCGGGCGCAACCGCGATGATCGCGGAGGGATCGGCAAGCGCCGGGTAGTCGGGCGCAAGAGCGGCAAGCATCGGTGCGCCGATGCCCGCGCTTTCGGCAAGAGGTTCGGGCAGTGCGACGTAGCCCGCTTCCTGCGCAATCAGGGTGAAATCAAGCTCGCCAAGGCCGAGCCCGCCCGCTGCTTCGGGCAACAGCAGGAGGGTGAAGCCGTTCTCGACGATCTGCCCCCAGCGCTCGGCATCGAAGGCAACGCCCTGTTCCATCATGCGCCGCCAATGGTCGGGCGTGCAGGTATCGCCCAGCAGCGTGCGGGCAGTCTCGGCGAACATCTGCTGTTCGGCGGAGAGGGTGAAGTCCATCTCGTTTTCCCCGTTCAGCGCGGCAGGCCGAGCATGCGCTCGGCAATGATGTTGCGCTGGATCTCGTTCGAGCCGGCGTAGATCGGCCCCGCCAGCGAGAAGATGTAGTCGTCAAGCCATTCGTGATCGCCTGTCGGCGGGACCAGCTCGGCTTCCGGCCCGAGGATCGCGAGCGCGGTCTCGTGCAGGTGGATGTCCATTTCCGACCAGAAAATCTTGTTGGTCGAAGCTTCCGGCCCGATCTTCGCGCCCGCCATCAGGCGCGATGCGGTCTGATAGATCGACAGCGCATAGGCATCGGCATTCATGTGCGCGCGCACGACCTCGGCCTCCAGGCAGGGATCGCAGTCGTGCTTGCGGGCTTGCCACAGATGCGAAAGCGCGGCGGCAGCTTCCTGGAAGCGAGCCGGGCTGCGAAGCATCAGGCCGCGCTCGAAGCCAGCAGTCGCCATGCAGATGTGCCAGCCTTCACCTTCCTGGCCGAGCCGGTTGAAGGCAGGCACACGCACATCCTCGAGGAATATCTCGGCAAAGCCGACGTGACCGTTGATCTTGCGGATCGGATTGCGGGTGACGCCAGGCTGGTCGAGCCGGAAGAAGATCAGGCTCATGCCCTTGTGGCGCTCGCTCCCGGGTTCGCGGAACAGGCCGAAAGCCCAGTCGGCAAAGGCCGCACGGCTTGACCAGATCTTGTGACCATTCAGGACATATTCGTCACCATCACGAACCGCAGTGGCGCGAACGCCTGCAAGATCCGATCCTGCCTGAGGCTCGGACCAGGCTTGCGCCCAGATTTCCTCGCCGCTCGCCATCGGCGGAAGGAAGCGAGACTTCTGTTCGTGCGTGCCGAACTCCATCAGCGTCGGGCCGAGCAGGAAGATACCGTTCTGGTTGACGCGGCCCGGTGCGCCCGAACGGTAATATTCTTCCTCGAAGATCAGCCACTGGATGAGGTCGACCCCGCGCCCGCCGTATTCCTTGGGCCAGGTAACCATGCCCCAGTCGCCGGACTTGAGCGTCGCTTCCCAACGGCGGTGGGCCTCGAAGCCCTCACGCGTAGCGTCGTAGTGTTCGAGCGGCTCCTTCGGAACATGCGCTTCAAGCCAGGCGCGCACTTCGGTACGGAACGCCTGCTGTTCGGGGGTGTAGGTCAGGTCCATCGTCAGAACGCCATCATTAGAATTGGGCCGCCTTGCCGGTCTCGACGAAGGCGTCACGCGCCTTCTGGCTGTCCTCGTGCATGTACATTTCGAGCGTGAAGCCCTGTTCCCAGCGATAACCGCGATCGACATCGCGTGCCTCGAGGCCGTTGAGCGCTTCCTTGGCGATCACGAGGGCCTTCCGGCTCTTGGAAGCGATGACGCTGCAAAAGGCCTGGGCTTCGGCGACAAGATCGGTGCGGGGCACGACCTTTTCGACCGCGCCAAGGCGATAGGCTTCCTGCGCGGGAATGTTGCCGCCGGTAAAGAACGCCGCGCGCACCTTGTGGAGCGGCAACATGCGCGACATATGGCTAGCCCCGCCCATTGCCCCGCGGTCGACTTCCGGCAACGAGAAGAACGCGTCGTCGGACGCGATGATGACATCACTTGCGCCGCAAATGCCGATGCCCCCGCCGATCACGAACTTGTGCACGGCAACGACGACCGGGATCTCCGCTTCGTGGATCGCCTTGAAGGTCAGGTAGTTGCCGCGATTGAGCACGGTGATGCGTTCGGGGTGGGCCTGCATCTCCTTGATGTCGACGCCGCCGCAGAAGCCGCGCGAGTCCTCGGCGGCACGGATCAGGACGACGTTCGCTTCCGGATCGGACGCCGCCTTCTTCACGATGGCGGGCAGCGACATCCAGGTCTCGCTGTCGAACGCATTGACGGGCGGAACGTCGAACACGATTTCGGCGATGCGGTCCTTTACGGTGAGCGTGATCGGCATGGGGTATCCCTCGTCCTCGAAAATCAGCTTGCGCAGAGCGCGGAAAGGCGGCCGTGCGCTTCGGCCATGATACGATCGACCAGTTCCTGACAGGTCGGGATCTCGGATATCCGGCCGCCGACGACGCCGGTCGCCATCACGCCGTTCTCGATGTCGCCATCAACCACCGCCTTCTGGATCAGCATCGGCATGGTTGCGGCCATCATCGCCTGCTTGAGCGGAACGTCCCCGTGACCGGTCATGCCGCGCGCCGCCTTGATGAAGTGCAGCCAGGACGCGCCCGTCTGGCGCTTCATCGCGGCGCCCGCCTCGAAGGCGCGCAGCCACATGGCAAGCGATCCGGACTTTTCGATCCGGTCCATCAGGCGCGTCCGGATCATGCGCTGGGGGATGCCGTCCAGCTTGGTCGTGACGATGATCTGGTCTGTGCCTGCCTTGAGGTAGGCCGCCTTTGCGCTGTCCGGCACGGGGCTTTCCCGAGTAAGCAGGAAGCGGGTGCCCATGGCGATGCCGACGGCACCATAAGCGAGCGCGGCAACGAGCCCCCGGCCATCGGCAAAGCCGCCGCTGGCGATGACGGGCACCTTCACTGTATCGAGGACCTGGGGCAGCAGTACGGTCGTCGGCACCGAACCGGTATGTCCGCCGCCTTCCCCGCCCTGGACGCTGACCATGTCGACGCCCAGTTCTTCCATTTTCTTCGCGTGTTTCACCGCGCCGACGGTAGGGATGCAGAGAATGCCCGCATCCCGGAAGCGCCCGATCATCTTGGCATTCGGGCCGCGGCCGAAGCTGACCGCGCGCACCTGGTCACGGTTGGCGAGGATCAGTTCCACGATCTGGTCGGCGCCGGGCTGGAACGAATGGAAGTTGACGCCGAAAGGCCGGTCCGTCCCACGGCGAACGGCGAGGATCTTTTCGCGGCATTCATCAGGCGTCATCACCGCCGCGCCGAGGAACCCGAAGGCCCCGGCATTGCTGCTGCCGATGACGAGGCTGGGCTCCGCCACCCAGCCCATGGCGGTCTGGATGATCGGAGCGCGGCAGCCAAGCCGCTCGACAAGGACGGTGTGGAGCGCGCCGGACATCAGGCCTCGCCCGCCTGCTTCTTGTTCGCCGCCGCCGCAGAGGTTCCGCTGACACCTGCGATCGAGTTGCCGGTGACGATGTCGTTCTGCGCATGGGCGAAGTGGTGCATGTGATAGACCGCGTCCATTGCCGCGCGCTTGCCACGCAACTCCTCGACGTGGTTGACAGCCTGCTTGGTCAGCCAGTTGCCGAGGCGGTTCTGCCCGGCAAGCTTGTTGGCCCAAGCGGCGGCGGCCTCGCGCAGTTCGGCGCGCGGTACCACCTTGTTGACCATGCCGAAGCTGTGCGCGCGCGATGCGCTCATCCGTTCGCCCAGAAGGAGGAACTCCTTGGCGACACGCGGGGGCAGTTCATAGGCGTGGGCGAAGTATTCGACGCCTGGAATGCCCATCAACGGATTGACCGGGTCCTGGAAGAAAGCATCCTCGGAAGCGACGATCAGGTCGCAGACCCACGCAAGCATGAGGCCGCCCGCAACGCAGGCGCCCTGCACCATCGCGATGGTCGGCTTGGAAATGTCGCGCCAGCGGCGGCACATGCCAAGGTACTGTTCCTGCTCGCGCGTGTAGAGCAGTTCGGCGCCCGGCTTGTTGGCATGGGGCGGGAACAAGAGGCGCTTGTCGAATTCGTGGTGCAGGTCGCGCCCGGGCGTGCCGATGTCGTGCCCGGCGGAGAAGTGCTTGCCCTCGCCCGCCAGGACGATAGCCCGCACGGCATCGTCCTGGACGGCGCGATTGAAGGCGTCGTCGAGCGCATAGGTCATCTGCCCGTTCTGGGCATTGTTGAACTGCGGCCGGTTCATCGTGATCCACGCGACGGCACCGTCCACTTCGTAGCGGACGGGTTCGTCGGTTTCGTAGACGATGTCGACTTGCTTCGGCTCGACGAGGTCAGTCATCGCTCTTCTCCCTCAGGCAGCCCGCTTTGCAGGCGGGTTGTCCTTGATCACGGTGGCGCGGATGTTGTGCGGATCGAGGGCCGCAATGACCTCGAGGGCTTCTGCGGTCGGCAGCGGTGTTTCAGGCAGGTCTGCAAGCCTGTGCAGTTCGAAGCCGGTTGCAGCCTGCACCTCCTCGAAGGTCACGCCGGGATGCAGCGAGACGACGCGGATCGCGTGCTCGGGGCCGCCGAAGTCCATGACGCACAGGTTGGTGACGATGCAGCGCAAGTCGACGCCCGAATAGTTGCCGCCCGGTACGCGCTTGGCAGGGTTGTAGCCCACACCCGAGATCATATCCACTTCCGGCACGAAGACGCGCGGCCCATGCGCCGGGAAGAAGAACGAATTGGGGTGGTAGATCGTGTTGCCCGGAAAGCCGCGCACGCCCAGCATCTGGGTCTTCGGCTTGTTGTAGGTGCCGCCCATGTACGACAGGTTGATCTGGCCGAAACGGTCGAGCTGCGTCGGCGTGACCATGGCGTGGCGGCGGCCCGACCACACTGCGCTGTCGAAGAAGCGCGAGAACGGAAGGTAGCCGGCGGGTTTACGGTCATCGTACTTGCGCGGGCCAAGCGGCACCGGCTGTTCGACCAGATAGGCCTCGCCGTCGGTCATCATCAGCCCGGGCGTGTGGGTCAGCTTGGCGAGGCCCGCAGCGATGCGGGGCACCGGGCCGACGCCGGTCGCGACGATTTCGCCATTATCGCGGAAGGCTTCCGAACAGGCGAAGATACACAGGTCTACGAGAGTCACGTCGGTCATCAGAAAATCGGCAACGGAAGACCCGCCACCGCCTCCTTTCCGCCAATGGTTTCAAGATATTCGGCCTCGGAAGCGCCGACGAAGCGGTCCTTCACTGCAGACCAGTCGCCCGGGTCGCGGGCGGCGTCGGCGTACGCCTTGAAGGCCTTCATGTCCCAGCCATAGTGCGGGGGCATGGAACTCGGGTGAGCGCCAAAGGGCATTTCGACCACGCCAGTCACGAAGCAGCGTTCGAACAGGTTGGCCTGCGCAGCTTCGGGGTAGTGGTCCTCCATGCGGTCGACCAGCTCCTCGCAGCTTACGTAGGTCTTCGCGGCGGCCTTGGCGAACCACTCGTCGTAGTAGCTGTCCGCGCCGAAGACCTGCACGTTCCCACGCCAGTCGCTGCGGTTGACATGGATGAGCGCGGCGTCGAGCTTGAGCGCGGGCATCGCGATCAGCGTTTCGCCATCGTCGTAGGGAGACTGCACGGTCTTCAGTCCGCCCAGTTCGGCAAGGTCGGTCCCGAGGCCCACGCGGGTGGGTAGGAACGGCAGGCCGAAGGCGGCCGCCTTGAGGCCCCACTGGAACATGCCCTCGTCGAGTTCCAGCACCTCGAGCGCACCGCTCTCGCGGCTCTTGCGGAACCAAGGTTCAAGCGGAATGGCATCGAGACTGACGAAGGCGAAGACGAGCTTGCGCACCTTGCCCGCCGCGCAGAGCATGCCGACATCCGCGCCGCCGTAAGCGACGACGGTGAGGTCCTTGAGGTCCGAACGCATGATCTCGCGCACGAGCGCCATGGGCTTGCGCCGAGGGCCCCATCCGCCGATGCCGATGGTCATGCCGTCGCGCAGTTGTGCGACGATCTCGGCCGCCGTCATGCGCTTGTCCAATGTCTTGCCGTCGAGGCTCACGCCTGTTCTCCCTGTTGTTCCTCGAGCGCCTTCTGCCAGGCCCAGACATGGCCCCACTCGCTCGGCACGAGATGGGCAGTCGGAGTCCAGCTCGCCGGGTCGATCACCAGCGGATCGGCGCCGATCTCGATGTCAAAGCCCGATGGCGTCTGCATATAGAAGCCGAAAGTCTGGTCGTTAACGTGGCGGCCAAGCGAGGCGCTCTCGGGCACCTTGTTCGCGCGCATCCGGTCGTGGCACTTGCCCACGTCGCTCTGCGTCTTCATCTCGAGCATGAGATGGATGCAGGCCGAAGGCGGCATCGGCATTTCCGCGATGGCGACCGAGTGGTGACGGCCGTTGTCGGCGTGCATGAAGGCAAAGCCCATGCCCGGATCGGCCGGATCGTCGGAGAAGCGGAAGCGGGGAATGTCGGTGTCGTGGAAGCCGATCGCCTTGTAGAAGGCATGGCATTCATCGAAGTTCGGCGTGGCGAAGACCGCGTGGCCCATGCCCATGTCGCCGGTTACGAAACCACTGACTCCGACGGGCGAGACAAAGGAAACGTCGTCGCGCGTATCGCCGTGGAAGAATTCGAGGCCGTTGCCGGCCGGATCGCTGGTGCGGAAGAATGCTGCGACGCCGCGCGCGGCAACACCGGCTGCATCGCCATCTTCGACCGGACGGCCTGCCGCCACGACCTTGGCCCTAAGCTCGGCCAGCTCGCCTGCATCGCCCACTTCATAGGCGGAAGCAACGAGACGATCGGACGCGCCACGTTCGATCCAGAAACGGAAGGGACGCCCGTCGATGCGATAGGTCGCAACGCCATCACGCGGTGCATCGCCCCGCATGACGCCCACTACCTGCGTAAGGAAGTGGTCCCATTGGTCAGCCTTGGCCGTCTCGACCATGACGTAGCCCAGTGCCTTGATCCCCATGGACGTCAGTTTCCTTTCACGAGGTCGAGGAAGTATGGCCGTTCGCCGCCCCCATCGACATTGATGCGCGCGCCGCTCACCCACGAGGCAAGACCGGAGCAGAGCCAGAGCACCGCACCTGCAATATCCACGCCCGTGCCCATGCGCTGGAGCGGGAGTGAACGGCCGACGGCAGCCTGGGCCTCGTCGTCGCCGTAGGTTTCGCCCGCGGTTTCGGTCTGCATCAGACCGACGATGATCGCGTTGACCCGTACGCCGTCCGGCCCCCACTCCTGAGCGAGACTCTGGGTGAGGTTGAGAAGACCGGCCTTGGCGGCGCCGTAAGCTGCCGTCATTGGCGAAGGCCGGATGCCGGAGACGCTGGCGATGTTGACGATGCTGCCTCTGCGCGCGGGTTGCATGTGCGCGAAGGCCGCCTGCGACATGTACATGGCGGCGTGAAGGTTAAGTCGCACGATCGCATCGAAGAAGCGGGGCGATGCGGTAGCGGGGGCCTGCGGCGATCCGCCGGCATTGTTGACGAGGATGTCGATCCGGCCGTAGCGGGCAACGACCGCATCGACCAGCGCCGTGGCCTGATCGGGCTCGCGGATATCGGCCGCATGGAAGTGGAGACCCTCGGGAAGATCGTCCGGTTCGGTCCGCCCGCACACCGTCACGGCAGCACCGGCACGCACCAGCGCCTCGGCGATCTGGCGCCCCAGTCCGCGCGTTCCGCCGGTGACGATCGCCACCTGTCCGACAAGGTCGATATGGTCTGCGCCCTGCACTGGGCCTCTCTCCCTCGGCATTATGGTGCGTGCGGGGTTTCCCGACAGCGCACCGGATTCGAAATCGCCAATATCGAAAGGCGATTTGGTTTTCAATTGACGATTTGCGTATCCAATGCAATTGGAAATTACGAATGCAGTGCACTTTCACGCACTGCCGAGTCGATTGACCTTACGTTCCGGGGGAGAGGCCGCTCCATGGCCAGCGCTGCTGCAATTTCGGTTCCGGGCAATGGCCCGACAGGCGACGAACTCGTCGCACGCGCAAGGGCCATGATCCCCGTGCTGCGCCAACGCGCCGCCCAATGCGTCGCAGGCCGCGACGTCCCCGCACAGTCCATCGCCGAAATGCAGGAGGCGGGCTTCTTCCGCATCCTCCAGCCAAGGCGCTGGGGCGGCTACGAAATGCATCCCAACGTCTTCTACGACGTACAGCGCGCGCTCGCCGAAGGCTGCATGTCCACCGGCTGGATGTTCGGCGTCGTCGGCTGCCACCCCTACGAGATCGCCCTGTTCCACGAAGAGGCCCAGGCCGAAGTCTGGGGCCAGGATACCTCCACCCTCGTCTCCTCCTCCTACCAGCCCGTCGGCAAGGTCACCCCGGTCGAGGGCGGCTACCGCCTCTCGGGCCGCTGGGGCTTCTCCACCGGATCCGTCCACTGCCAGTGGGTCGTGCTCGGCGCCATGGTCCCCCCACGCGAGGAAGGCGGCGCGCCCGACATGCGCGCCTTCCTCCTGCCCCGCTCCGACTATGCCATCGATACCGACGCATGGCGCGTCTTCGGCCTCCAGGGAACCGGCAGCCACGACGTCATCGTCGACGACGTCTTCGTCCCCGAGCACCGCACCCACCGCTCGCTCGACGGCTTCCTGTGCACCAACCCCGGCCAGCAGACCAACCCCGGGCCGCTCTACACCCTGCCCTGGGCTCAGGTCTTCATGCGCTCGGTCTCCACCGCAGCCTTCGGCGGCGCACGCGCCGCCATCAACGCCGCCATCGAGATCGCCGAGAGCCGCGTCTCCACCAACACCGGCAAGGCCTCCAAGAACGACCCCTTCCTCATGGCCGCCATCGCCCGCGCCCATGCCGAAGTCACCGAAATGGAGCAGACCCTGCGCCTCACCTTCGACGACCTGATGGGCCATGCAGAGCGAGGCGAGGCCATCCCCATGGATAAGCGCACCCTCTACGCATACAACTCCGCAAGCGTCGTGCGACGCATGGCCGACCTCGTCGACGACATGGTCAAGCTCCTCGGCGGACGCGCCATCTACAACCACAGCCCCATCATACAGCCATGGCTCGACCTCCACGCCGGAAGGGCCCACGTCGCAAACGATCCAAACAATCGCACGCAAGACCTCGTCGGCGCATTCTCGAAACAACCTCCAAACTTCACATTCCTTTGAAGACCCGCGCCCGCTCGAGGCGCACCCGACCATCCAGAACATGACGGCAGACGCCGCGCACATTTGGGAGAGAAAAATGATCCTCAAGGACAAGGTCATCATCGTTACCGGCGCAGGGCCGGGCATGGGGCAAGCCGCGTGCAAGGGCGCAGCGCGCGAAGGCGCAAAGGTTGTCGTGACCGCGAGGTCGAAGCAGGCGATCGAGGAAGTGGCGCAGGAAATCGTTGCGGCGGGGGGCGAGGCCATAGCGGTGCCGCTCGACGTGACCGACATGGACCAGTGCCGGGCGGCGGCAAAGGCGGCGGTAGACAAGTGGGGCCGGATCGACGGCCTCGTCAATTCGGCCTACTATCACCCTGACTGGGCGCCCTTGATCGAACACGACGTGGATCAGGTGCTTCGTGCATTTGACGTGGGTGCGGCCGGCGCGCTGCGCATGTGCATGGCGGTTTACCCGACGATGAAGGCGCAGGGCGCCGGCTCGATCGTCAACATCTCCACGCTCTGCACCCGCAAGCCGATGCCCGGCGAAGGCGGCTATGGCATGGCCAAGGGCGCACTGAACCACATGACCCGCCATCTCGCGGTCGAATTCGGCGGCAGCGGCATCCGCGTCAACACGGCACTGATGGGCTGGATGATGGGAGCCCCGCTAGAAGGCTTCATGGAAACGCTGGGCAAAGGAGCCGAGGCCTTCCGCAAGCAGCGGGCGAGCGAGATTCCGGTCGGCCACATCCCGCCCGACGCAGACTGCGCCAAGGCCGTCTACTTCCTGCTGTCGGACTACAGCTCGGAAGTGACGGGCGCGATGCTCGACGTGAACGGTGGCGACTGGGTAGCGGCCTGAGGAGGATTGGGATGCAACTTGAATGGATGAAGAGCGCCAAGACCCTTGCCGAAGACCCCGTCGAAGGCTTCGACCCCGAGGCAGTGACGGTCAGCGAGGTGTTCGAGATCGCCGCGCCTGCACGCATCGTGTGGGGCCTGCTCACCGACTTGCCCAACTACAACGCCTGGAATCCGTTCTGCATCCGCGCTGATGGCAAGATCGAGCTTGGCCATGCGGTCTCGATGACGCTGATAAATTATGCGGCGCCCGGATCGCTGTTTCCCAACTGCGAATTCATCAGCTCCATCGTTCCGGAACGGCAGATTTCGTGGGACCTGCCCAACGATCCGGCCTGGCCCTATCCGGCCCGGCGCGACCAGGTGATCGAACCGACCGGCGAGGAGAGCTGCCGCTATTTCTCGACCGACGCTTTCCTTGGCACCAATGGCATCCATGTCTTCCGCTTTGCCGGACCGTGGGTGAAACGCGCGTTCGACGACACCGGCCGCGCCCTCAAGGCTCGGGCCGAAGCCCTTTATGCCGCAGAAAAGAAAGCCTGATCCCGCAATGGCCTATACTCTACAGCAACTGTCCGACATGGAAGAGATCAAGGTGCTGAAGCACCGCTACTTCCGCGCCATCGACACCGGCGACTTCGCGGCCCTGCCTGCATTGTTTACCCAGGACATCGACTGCACCTACAACGGCGGCACCTACAAGGTTTCGCTCAAGGGACGTGACGCAATGGTCGAGTTCCTGTCGAACTCGTTCCATTCGGGCGCACTGGCGATGCACATCGGCATCATGCCTGAAGTTGCCGTGACCGGCGACAACAGCGCCACCGGCATCTGGTATCTGCAGGACGTGTTCATCGATCTCGAGAAGGACGACCACACCTTCGGCACGGCGATCTATACCGACACCTATCGCCGCGAGGGAGGCACCTGGAAGATCGCCAGCACCTACTACGACCGGGTGATCGAAGTGCTGACCAAGTTCAGCCTGACCAACGGTCGCCCGAGCGTGCAACGCCTGGCAACGACGGGCCGCAAACCCGAGGAGCGCACCGACATCAGCAAGCTGATTCACTGGGATTCCTGATCCACTCGGATTCTTGATCCCCAGGGACGAGCTGGAAAGAGGGCCCCTCTCCTCGCGGAAAGGGGCCTTTCTTCTTGCTCAGCGCCTGAACGAGAGCGTCGCCCAGTAGCGGCGCGGTTCGTTGAAGTAGCCTTCGAGGAAGCCGAACGAAGTCCGGGCATCATAACCCGCAACGATGATCCGGCGATTGGTCACGTTGTCCACCGCCAGCCGCAGCGAGAGACCGTCCACCGGCAGGCGCAGGGTGGTGCTGAGGTTGAGGATCGCATGATCCGGCGCGCGCAGTTCGGGCGTGTTCTCCACATCGATGAAGTTCGCGCTGCGATACGTCGCATCGGCACGGAAGGTCGCGTCCATCCGCTCGCCAAGCGGAAGCGTATAGGACATCCCGAGGCTGCCGGTCACTTCGGGCGCCTGCTTCAGCTTGCGCCCGCTGACGTCGGTCGGAACGCCGGCAATGACCGAGACGTACTTCTGGTACTTCGCATCGAGCAGGCCGAGCGAACCGTCGATGCGGAAGCGCGGCGAGACGCGGACCGTGCCCTCCAGCTCGATTCCCTGGATGCGCGACTTGCCGGCGTTCTCGGTACGAACGACGATCAGGCCCGTGTTCTCGCTGACCGTGCTGATGAGGAGCTGCTGGTCGCGATACTGGTTGCGGAAGACGGCGAGGTTGAGCGTGAGGATGCGGCCGAACTGGCTCTTCACGCCGACCTCGAAGGCATCGAGATGCTCGGGATCGTAGGAGCCGATTTCCTCTAGCGAGGTCGGGCGACCGTTGAACCCGCCGCTGCGGAAGCCCTGCGACCAGGAAGCATAGGCAAGAACGTCGTCGCGCAGCTTGTAGCTGAGCGAGACCCGCGGGGTGAAGGCATCCCAGCTCTGTTCAAGCTCGTAGGAAGGCGTGCCGAACAACAGCGGGGTGTTGCTGTAGACCCGGTTCGCGGCCTGGTAGAACGCCTTCTTCTCGTGCGTGTACCGACCGCCCAGTTCCAGCGTCAGCCTTTCGGCAAGAGGCACGGTGGCGTTGCCGAACAGGGCAAAGTTGGTGGTCGTCTGGCGGTTGTCGAAGTCGATGTTGAAATCGAGGAATTCGGGCGGCAGTTCGAGCACGTCGGTCGAGAATTCAGCAAAGCCGGATGCGTCGTAGAGACCGTCGGCCACGACGAGGCGGGTGAGATCCTTCGTCCGCTCGCGGTAATAGTACGCGCCAAGAAGGAGCGAGCCGCGATCGAAGATCGAGGTGGTGAACTGCAGTTCCTGGCTGAACTGGCGGGCGCGTTCATTGTGGAAATCGCCGGCGTAGTTGACCTCAGCCGAGGCATCACCGTCGCGGCCGAACTGGGCATGGACCCAGCGGTAGGCGGTGATCGACTTGAGCTTCGCGCCGCCAAGGTCGTAGCTCAGCGTAAGCGAGGCGTTTGCCGCATCCGCGTGGTCGCGATTGAGCGAGGGCGTCGTGTCGGTCCGGTCGATGCGATCCGGCACAGTGCAACAGGGCGCGATGAACAGCGATTGCAGCGTCGAGAAGAACGTCGGCGTGAAGTCCAGCATGCTGTGCGCGGCCGAGTTCTGGCGGCGACGCAGGCCGTCAACCTGTGCGATCGCCTCGAAGGCGCCGCCCTGGTAGCGCAGGACCGCGCGGCCATTCACCACGTTGCGGTTGCCAAGATCCTTGCCCGAGGGCACGCGCTGCCAACCGTCGCCCCATTCGCCAAGCCCCGAAAGGCCGAGCGAGAAGCCGCCACCAAGCGGAAGCGCGGCGCGGGCACGGACGCGGAAGTCGTTGTAGGAGCCGTAACGGACATCGCCCTCGAACTCGGCCGTGTCACCGGGCATGCGGGTAACGACGTTGATCGCGCCGCCCACGGTGTTCTTGCCGAACAGCGAGCCCTGCGGTCCGCGCAGCACTTCGACCCGCTCTACGTCGAGCAATTCGGGCGAGGCACCGAAGGTGCGGGCGACATAGACGCCGTCGAAATACGTGCCGACCGCGGGGTCCGCGGTGATGATGAAATCGTTTTCGCCCACGCCGCGGATGAACGGCGCGATGGCGCCGCCGTTACCGCCGGTACCGGGCGTGAACTGGAGATTGGGGGCGACCTGCTGGAGATCGGTCACCGAACCGATGCCACGCGCATCGAGGGCGCTGGCCGACAGCGCGGTAACGGCGATCGGCACGTCCTGCAGACGTTCTGTGGTCTTGCGCGCGGTGACGACGATTTCTTCCGCGCCGTCGACCGCAGCCGCGTCCTGCGCGCGCGCTGGTACCTGGGCCAGACCGCCGGCAGCCACTGCCACTGCGAGCCACGAAGCGCCACGCGCCATACTGTTCCTCATCTTCCCTCCTGAAAAGACCACCGCCAGCGCGATGGATTCCCAGGGCCGCTACGCCTTGCCAGTTCAATTTTCAACAATATGCGTAATTTGCGTTAGAAAGATCAATTTATTCTTCGCATATTGTGTCACGAATGCATCACTTGTCAAAACTGCGGACGTTCACGGCCGTTCCAGCGTTGCCTTCAGCGTATTGAGGAACGCAATCACCGGGCCTCCGTCGAGTGCGCGGTGATCAAACGAAAGGGAAAGACGCAGAAGTGGGCGGACGGCCATGGCCCATGCATCGCCATCCTTGATGGCAACCGGCGCGCGCACGATCCCGGGCAGGCCCAGAAGCGCGACCTGAGGCGGATTGAGCAGCGCCTCGGCGCGCACGACCGGGCCCATCGATCCCGGGTTCGAGATGGTGAACGTGCCGCCCTCCATATCCTGCGGGCGAAGGGTACCGGCGCGTGCCTTGTCGGCCAACGCCGCGATGGCATCCGTGAGGCCGCGCGCGTTGAGGCTTTCGGCATTGCGGACGACGGGGACGACCAGGCCTTCGGGCGTATCGACGGCAATGCCGAGGTGGACCGCCCCAAACTGGACCATCGCGTCCTCCCGCCAATGCGCATTCAGACGCCGATGCTGGAGAAGCGCCGCGATGGCGGCTTCGGCGATCATTCCCAGGACAGAAGCACCGTTCCCCTCGACGGACCTCCTGCGCGCGAAGAGCGCCGTAAGATCGACCTCCATATCGGCAGTCAGCGTGGGGATGGCCGCGGCTTCGACCATCCGCTGGGCGATCGTGCGGCGACGGAGCGAATGGGGGACGATCTCGCCATCGCTTCCGGGCCGGGGCGGGGAAACGGGAACAGGCGCGGGCCGGGGCTTGGCGCTGGCAGCCAGAACATCCTTGCCGCTGATCTTGCCGCCCATCCCCGTGCCCGTCACGGTCGCCAGGTCGACGCCATTCTGCGCCGCGAGCCGACGGGCCAAGGGCGATACGCGGCGGCCGCCAGCGGCATCCCTGGAGACTGGCCGGAGAGCATGCAGGCCGGGGGCGCTGACCGCAGCGGGCAACGTTGATGACGGAGACGGCGCAGGCTCCGATGCAGGCATCGGCTGCGGGGACAGAGCGGCGCGCAGAGTAGCGGGGGCCGTGCCGGGCAGCGCCCAGAGCCCGATGCGATCGCCAACCTTGAACTCGTCGCCCACGGCGGCAAGGTGGCGCGCCAGAACACCGGGACCTTCGGCCTCGACTTCCACCGAAGTCTTGTCGGTTTCGATCTCGTAAAGCACCTGGCCGGGTTCGTAAGCCTCGCCTTCCTGGACCCGCCAGTTCAACAGGCGCGCGTTCTCGACAGAGCCCATGCGGGGGATGCGCAGTTCGTTCAGCACCGGCGCCTCCTTCAGATCGCGGCTAGACGCCGAGCTTCGGCGGCGATGGCATCGACGGATGGAATGGCCGCCTGTTCGAGATCGGCGTTCTGGCAGAGGGGGAAGTCCCGTGCTCCCAGCCGCAGCACCGGCGCATCCAGATCGAAGAAGGCGCGCTCCTGGATCTGCGCGGCAATCTCTGCGCCCGGTCCGGCGGTGCGGAAGGCCTCGTGGACGACCATTGCGCGATGGGTGCGGGACACGGACTCGAGGACGTGTTCCCAGTCGAGCGGCACGAGGCTGCGCAAGTCGATGACTTCGGCGTCTATGCCCTCGCTGGCGAGGCGTTCTGCAGCCTTGAGCGAGCGCGGCGCCATCGAGCCATAGGTGACGATGGAAAGGTCAGCCCCCCGGCGGCGCGTGACGGCCTTGCCGATGGGAACCACGAAATCCGGGTCGAGCGGTACGTCGCCTCGGCTCCAGCCAAGCCCCTGGACCGAGTGGAAAAGGACCGGGTTCGGCTCGCGAAGTGCGGCCTTCATCAGCCCCTTTGCGTCTTCCGCGGTGGACGGCACCACCACCTTGAGCCCTGGGAAATGCATGCCGAGGACTTCCGTGCACGACGAATGCTCCGGCCCTGCCCCGCCCATCGCGCCGATGGGGAATATGATGACCGCCGTCATCGGCACGTCGAGGCCGTGCATGTAACGCCACTTGGCGAGCTTGTGATAGATCTCGTCGCCTGCGATCAACGCAAAGTCGCCAAAGCCCATGTTGATGACGGGTTTCATCCCGGCGATGGCAGCACCTGCGGCCAGGCCCGCCTCGAATGCTTCCGCAATGCCGCAGTCAAGCACCCGGTCGTTGCCGAACTCCGCGACCAGGCCCTTCTCCATGCCGAACCAGCCGCCGGTGACGACGCCCTGGCCCATGATGAAGATGCTGTCGTCGCGCCGCATCTCCTCGACAAGGCCAAGCCCCATCGCGGCGTTGTAACCCATGGTTTCAGACGACATGGTAAAGGTCCCTCTCGATCACCGAGACATCGGGTTCGGGCGCAGCTCTGGCCGCTTCATAAGCGGCAGCCACTTCCGCATCGGCCTGCTCGACGATGCGCGCAGCAACGTTTCCGGCCAGCCTTGCGGCGAGAAGGTCCAGCGGATCGCGATAATCCCTGAGATAGTCCGGGTCGCGATAGTGCTGAGGATCGCCGGCGTAGTGGCCGTGCTTGCGGGTAACCTTTGCCTCGATGAGGGTCGGCCCCTTCCCGGCCCGGGCGCGGGCCGCCGCTTCGCGCGTTGCTTCCCAGACGGCGACCGCGTCCTGCCCGTCGACGATCACCCCGGGAATGCCATAGCCCTTGGCAAGGTTCGCGATGTCGGCGGTCGCCGAGACCTGCTCGGTCCGCGTGCCGACAAGGAGGCCGTTGTTCTCGCAGAAGTAGATCAGTGGCAACTTCCAAGCGGCCGCGTGCATCATGGTTTCATGGAACGTCCCGCGCGAGGCAGTGCCGTCACCGAAGTTGGCGAGACTGACACGGCCGTCCTTGCGGATCTTCGAGGCAAGGGCAGAACCGGCCGCAAGCGGATAGACGGAACCAAGCGTCGCGCCCTCGCCCATGATGCCAAGGCTGTAGTCTGCCCAGTGCGGGACTCCACCACCCTTGCCGCCCGTTGCGCCATTCGTCTTGCCAAGGAGGTCGCCAAGGATTGGTAGCGGGTCCATGCCCTTTCCGATTGCCCAGGCGCAGCCGCGGCCCTGATACCAGACGTAATCGTCAGCTTCGAGCGCAGCCGTGGCGCCGATCGGCGCGGCTTCCTGCCCCTCACCCGGATGCCACCAACCGGAGAAGCGCTCTTCCCGCGTGTGGCGCAACATCAACGTCTCGACCGCACGCGAGACGGCCAACTTGTGAAACATGCTTTCAAGCAGCGCAGGGTCCGGCCCGGACATGCTTTCTCTCCCATGGGCAAACGCCACGTCGCGGCGGCCCCTTCTGCCGAAAGAAATACGCATTTAGTGCAATTCGTCAACTCACACTATGTTTTGCGTATCCATAATCGGGATAAATCCGCTGTTTTTGATTGAGGAAGCGGAAATTTCACGATAAGCCTCTTGCAAAGGGCGTCGCTTGCGGCGCGGGAGAGAACAGCTTTCGAGGCAGAACAGCATGAGCGTACGTGCGTACCGGCATCTCCTCAGTCCGGGCCGAATCAACCGGCTTGAACTGAAAAACCGCATCTTCTTCTCGCCGATGGGTTCGAACCTAGCCGAAGAGGACGGCAGCGTCGGCGACCGATTGCGAACCTATTATGTCGCGCGTGCGAAAGGCGGCGCGGCACTCGTCACGATGGGTTCGGTTTCAGTCGGGTTTCCGGAAGGCGCGAGCAACTGGCGGCAGGAAGCGATCAGTGACGACCGCTTTGTTCCCGGCCTGAAGCGCCTGGCCGACGAAGTCCACGAACATGGCGCAAAGCTTTGCGTGCAACTTCACCATGGCGGGCTGGTAGCCATGACCGACATGCTGGACGGTCGCCCCGTGGCCTGCCCGAACCCGCCCCCTGCCGCAAAGGACTCGGGCGATTTCGTCGACGTGATGCTACCCGAAGAGCAGGCGAAGTTCTTCGAACCCTACGCAAAGATGGGCGAGGTCCGGTACAATTCGCTCGACGCTTCGGGGGTGGACCACATCGTCGACCTGTTCGCCCGCGCCGCAGTCCGTGCGAAGACCGCGGGGATCGACGCGGTCGAACTGCATGCCGGCCATGGCTACATCTTCTCGACCTTCCTCTCCCCTGCCTACAATCATCGCACCGACGAGTTCGGCGGCTCCATCGAGAACCGCGCAAGGCTCTTGCTGAAGACGATACGTGCAGTCCGCGCCGCCGTCGGACCGGACTACCCGGTGTGGATGCGGTTCGACAGCCAGGAATTCCTGATGGACTACGGCATCACGCTGGAGGACGCGATCGCGGTCGCGCGGATGGCGCAGGAGGCCGGGCTCGATGCGATCCACGTTTCTGCACATGGCGACGGCAACTACGGCCGCACCTACTCAACGGGTCATGCAACCGACATCCGCAACGGATTCGTCGACAATGCAGCGGCAATCAAGGCTGCGGTTTCGATACCGGTGATCTGCCCCGGCCGGATCGAGCCGGAGGAAGCCGACCGTTTCATCGCGCAGGGCAAACTCGATTTCGTGACGATGGGCCGCAAGCTGCTGGCTGACCCGGAACTGCCGAACAAGCTGGCGGCGGGTAAGCCGGAAACGGTCCGGCCCTGCGTCTACTGCTACACCTGCATCAGTTCGATCTTCAACTCGAGCCACATTGTCTGCGCCGTGAATCCGATGACCGGGTTTGAAACCGACCGCCAGCCCCAACCTGCCAGCAAACGCAAGGTGGTGCTTGTCGTGGGCGGCGGCCCGGGTGGCATGGCTGCGGCGCGCGACCTTTCCGACAAGGGGCACAAGGTGGTCCTGTGCGAGGCAACGGACCGGCTTGGCGGTACGGCGCAGTTCGCGTCGATTGCATATGCTCCCAACCAGCGCATCGTCGACTGGCTCCGGCGCGAAGTGACCGCGCGACCCATCGAGGTCCGTCTGGGCACCCGTGCGACGGCCGACCTTGCCCGCCGGATCGGCGCCGATGAAGTGATCGTCGCCACTGGCGCGCGACGGGCCATGCCGCCGATTCCAGGAAGCGAACGCGACTTCGTGTTCTCCGGCGATGACATGCGCAATCTCGTCCTCGGCCAGAACCTCGACAGCCTGGCGAGCAAGACCGGCTTGGCAACGCGCCTTGCCATGAAGCTGGGGAGGGCGACGGGCCTGACAAAGCGCATCGGCCTGCTGCGCGCAGGATCGAAGGCGTGGATGCCGTTGGGCGAACATGTCGTCATCATCGGAGGAGAACTGGTCGGGCTGGAACTGGCCGAATTCCTTGCACACCGAGGACGCAAGGTGACGGTGCTCGAGGAATCCGCTCGCGTGGGCAAGGGCATACCGCTTGTCCGCCGCTTCCGCGCGGTGGACGATTGCCACGCCCTCGGCGTGGCCCTGCTCACCGAAACTTCGGGCTTCCGTATCGGTGATGGAACCGTGACGTACAGCAATGCGCACGGACAGGAGCGCACCTTGCGCGCCGATACGGTGATCGTGGCGCAGGGCGCGACAGGCGACGAAAGCTTGACAAAGGAAATGCGGTCGGCGGGCTTCCTCACGCATTCGGTCGGCGACTGTACGGGCGTCGGCTACATCGAAGGGGCGATGCGCGACGCGGCGCTTGCCATTCAGGCAATTTGAAGGTGCACGGCCGCCTTGGCGAAAACGGAACCGACCGGAATGCCGGTGCACTCGTCGCGGCGGTATGCGTCGCGGGACCGGCGCTGGTGGCGCTCGTGCCGATGGCGGCAGCACCCGCGCTCGTCGCGATGGCGCGGCATTTCGGGCAGAGCGCGGACGACGAACTGTTCTCGCAGATCGTGATGACGCTTCCGGCGGCGATGTTGATCCTCGCCGCGCCGATGGCAGGCATGCTCGCCAACCGTATTGGCCAGCGAACGGTGCTGCTCGCATCGCTGGTTCTTTACGTGATCGGCGGAGCCGGGGTCCTTCTGGTCGCGACCCAGACAGGGCTTCTGGCACTGCGGCTGCTCCTCGGCGTTGCCGGCGGGGGGCTTCTTACCTCGAGCCTTGGGCTGATCGGCGACCATTTCTCCGGTCACAGGCGCGAGAAGGTGCTGGGTTGGGCAACTTCGTTCTCGTCGCTTCTTGCTGCTTTGGCTCTGGTTGGCGGAGGATGGCTGGTCGATCGTGGCGGATGGCAGGCGCCTTTCGCGCTGTATCTGCTGGGCATTCCGACGCTTGCTGTCGCCACCTTCGCGATCCGCAACACCCCGCCGCACGAGGAGCCTTCCGCCGAGCGAGGCACGCTGGCCGGGGTGGCGCGCGTCTGGCCCTACTATGCGCTTCTCATCCTCCTGACGCTGGGCATGTTCACTCCGGCCATCCAGGCGGGATTCCTGCTATCGTCGCGCGGGTTCGGCAGCGCCCAGACCATCGGTACCGTCATCGCCGCCACTTCGGTGGTCGCAATGGTCACGGCGTGGGCCTTCGGGCCCCTCCGACGACGCATCGGGTTGCACGGGTTCCTTGCCATCGACGCCGCCTCGATGGGCCTGGGCATACTCGTCATCGCCGTGGCGGGTTCTACGTGGCAGGTCCTTGCAGGCTGCTGTCTCGTCGGCATCGGGGCGGGCATGTCGGAGCCGGCCACCGCGTCGATCATCTTCCGCAAGGCCCCGCCCCACGTCCACGCCCTTGCCATGGGCCTTATCGTAAGCGCGCTCAACGCGGGCCAGTTTCTCAATCCGCTGGCCTTTGACGTGCTCCGCCGGAGCGGCGGGCTGACCGGGGCATTCGTCACATTCGGCATGCTTCTTCTGGGAGCAGCCATGCTCGTCGCAGTGCTGCGACGGGACGATCTTCTTGAAAGGACCATCAAGCCATGATCCACCGTTTCGCCGGAAAGCGCGTTCTCCTCACCGGTGGCGCATCGGGCATTGGCCGCGCCACCGCAGAACGCTTTGCCGCCGAAGGCGCGAGAATCGTGATCGGCGACGTGGACCTCGAAGGCGCGAGTACCGTTGCTCAGTCGCTCGGCGGCAAAGCGTTTTCCTATGACGCGCGCGATCCTGCGGCAGCTGGTGGTCTGGTGACGGAGGCCGTTGAGGTACTAGGCGGGATCGACATCCTGCTCAACGTCGCGGGCATAATGACCTGGGGCCGGTTCGAGGAAACCTCGCCGCAGGCATGGCAACGCACGATGGACATCAACCTCTCCGGACCGTTCTTTCTGATCCAGGCCTCGATCCCGCACCTCAAGGCATCCAAGGGCAACGTGGTCAGCGTCGCGTCGGCCGGCGGTCTCCATCCTGTATATGGCACTTCGGCCTATGGCGTGAGCAAGGCAGGCGTGATCGCGATCACGCAATCGGCGGCGCTGGAATTTGCGCGCTTCGGCGTCCGCGCAAACGCGGTGGCGCCAGGCGGCGTGGCAACGCCGATGCACGAAAAATCCTCTGCGGGAGGCGGCGTCGATCCGGCCATCTTCGCGGAAGCCGCCGGACGCAACATGCCCAAGCTTACCGACCGCCCCGCCTGCACGCCCGAGGAAGTCGCGGCGGCAATCGCCTACCTCGCCAGCGACGAGGCGCGCTACGCCACGGGCACCGTGCTCGTGCTCGATGGCGGGCAGATCACCGGCTGACGGGAGCAACGATCATGACCCATTTCGGCGTCGACCTCTGGGACCGCTTCACCACGCGCATCGGCGAAGCCCGCGAGACCCTGCGCGCGGCGGGAGCGCCGACGGGCCTCCTCGACCAGGCGGAGGGCGCGCGCTACCTCAGCCGCATCGTGCGTCTAGGCCTGGAGATGTACCTCGAGGGCGGCGATCCCGACTTTCCCTCGTTCGTCCTGCCCAGCCATGCCACGGCCAAGCTCGGCGGCGACAATCCGGACAACCTCTACCTTTCGGCAACGATCCTGGGTGACCGCAGCTATCGGCTGACCGGCAACATCGGGTCGGTCCACTACCTCTCGATCGGATCGAAGGCCAACCGCTACGCCATCGACGGCACCATGGCATCCACCGGAGAACTCCAGAAGGAAGCCTTCCGCGCCGACGCCAACGGCGACTTCACCGTGATCGCCAGCGTGAAAAGGCCGGAAGGGGATGTCGCCTGGCTGCCACTCGCCCCGGACTCGAACATCCTGCAGGTGCGCCAGACGTTCCTGAACCGTGCCCGAGAGACACCGGCGCGCTTCGCGATAGAGCGCATCAGCGAAGGCCTCGCCCATCCTGCGCCGACGGATCCTCTGGCAATCGAGCGGCGGATGATGGCTGCGGCGGACTTCGTGGTGAATGCCACCCGCATGTTCGCCAGCTGGACCGCGATGTTCATGCCGTACCCCAACGAGATGCGCGATTGGGGACAGGACATGTTCCACAAGGCTGGCGGCGATCCGGCCATCTTCTACGTCCACGGTTATTGGAAGCTTGCCCCGGGCGAACGCCTGTTGATCGAAACCGATGTGCCGGAGTGCGAGCACTGGAACATCCAGGTCGACAACTGGTGGATGGAATCGATGGACTACCGCTACCTCCCCGCCTGCATCAACGCCGGCAACGCGGAGCGCGAGGCCGACGGGAGCGTGCGGATCGTACTGGCGGCAGACGACCCGGGCGAGCGCAACTGGCTTACCACGCATGGCCACAGCGAAGGCCACCTGCTTTTGCGATGGGTGCGCGCCGCATCGCACCCGATACCGAAGCTCACGCTGCTGCGCGACTGAACCGATGCCGGGGCAACGCGGCCCCGGCACATCGGCCTAGAGCGGCATGTAGTCCCCCGCGTTGATATCGAGCGTCGCGCCGGTCACCGAGGACAGCGCATCCGAGAGGAAAACGAGGATGCCTCGCGCACACTCCTCATCGCTCGGCACCCGGCCAAGCGCCATCGTCGCCGAGATCGCCGCTTCGGCTTCCTCGAAGCTTGGCCCGCCCTTTTCCGCCTCGCTCTCCAACCAGGCGCGGGCCGGCGCGCTCATCGTCCAGCCGATGGCCGGTGTGTTGAAACGGATGCCCTTCGAACCCAGTTCAGCCGCAAGATAGCGGGTGAGCGAAGCCTGTGCCGCCTTGGTCGCGGCGTACCCGCCCTGCTGCGGGACGACCTTGCGCGCCACCTGGCTGCCCACGTTGACGACGGAGCCGCCTCCCTGCTTCTCCATCTGCGGCACGACTGCACGGATCATGCGGATAGTGCCCATGACGGTCACCTCGAACGCACGGCCGAGCGCATCGAGGTCGAGATCGAGTACCGGGGCGAGGCGACCGGGGAAGTAGGCACTGTTGACGAGCCCGTCGATGCGTCCGAACGCGGCCACGGTTTCCTGCGCCACCCGGGCACAGTCCGCGTCAGATGTAATGTCGGCGCGGATGGTGAGCGCTCGCCGCCCCGCAGCGGCGATGTCCGCCGCCACCTCGTCCATGATCCCGCCCGAGCGCGACACCATCGCAACGTCGGCGCCCATTTTCGCCGCCTCGGTCGCTATCGTGCGACCAAGACCAGGACCGATCCCGGTGACGATGACGACCTTGTCTTCCAGCATGTGCAATGCCCTTTCCTCCACTGCGGGTCGACAGCGGAAATGCCGCCGCCCTTTCAGGCGTGATACGCAAAATGATATTTTAGTCCATATAAACTTCTTTTTGCGTATATCCTGTGTAGCTGGTGGGGCGGATTGATTCTGCCGGGCGTATCGCCTAGCCCTGCGGCAAGAGGACGGAGGCGGCCATTTCCAGACCAAGGCTTGACGAACACGACGAAGCCATCATCGCCTGCCTGCGCGACGATGGCCGGATGGCCGTGCGCGACCTGGCGCAACGCGTCGGGCTCAACGAGGCGACGGTGCGCGCGCGCATCCGCAGGCTGGAACAGTCGAACACCATGCGCGTAGTCGCGCGGCTCGATCTCGGCGCCGTGGGCTTTCCGTTCACCGCGCTCGTCGGCGTGCGACTGCGAGGGCGCCCCGTCGAAGATGTATGCAAGGAACTGCTCGCCATTCCGGAGGTCATCTCGGTCCTCTCCGTCATCGGGCGCAACGATCTGGAAATCCAGGTGATCGCGCGTTCGATGGACGAACTGAACCATCAGTTGACCGTGGTCATTCCCGCGATCGAGGGCATCATTTCCCTCGAAAGCGCGCTGGCGATGAAGATCCACAAGTACGTGCAGCCGTGGGGGCGCTTCGATGAAGCAAATTGAGCTGAACGACCTCGATCGGCGCATTCTCGAACGGCTCTCGGTCGATGCGCGCGTTTCCAACCGCGAGATCGCACGCGAACTGGGCGTGACCGAAGGCACGATCCGCATGCGGCTCAAGCGCCTGACCGACGAGAACGCGATCCAGGTCGTGGCGATCACAAATTACGATCACATGTCCGACCCGCTGGTGGCGTACCTGTGGATCGACGTCGATTCGACCTACCCGGTCGGGCCGATCATCGAGGCACTCGTGGCGGAACCCCAGATCACCTATGTCGCAACCCTGATCGGGCGCGCGGACATCATGGCGATCACCTGGGTCAACGACGCGAGCCAGCTCGTCGATTATCTGCACGACCGGATCGACCAGATCCCCGGCATCGCCCGCATCCACTACGAGCTGACACACAAGCTCATCAAGCACGACTACCGCACCACCAGCATCGTGCAGTAGATACGCAAAACGCAGTTTTTTAAATTATAATTGTCGTTTTGCGTTGACATGGCTCGCCCGTTGACGACAATTCCTCCAACTATTGGAGGGATGCATGACCAACCCCGCCGCGCGCCGCGCGCACCTCAGGACCTTGTTCTCCACGCTGATCGAGGCCTACGGAAACAAGGACTTCGATACCTTCGCCCGCTACGTCCATGCCGAGGCGGAGTTTGATTGGCCCTATCTGCCGATCCCCGATTTCCCCGACCGCATGGTCGGGCGCGACGCCTTCATCGCCACGTCGCGCGCCGGAATGGAGGACTGCGACGGCTACCACCACACCGTCGACCGCTTCTATGACATGGCGGACCCGGACACGATGCTGGTGGAATACCACTCAGGCACGGTCCTGCGGTCGAGCGGCAAGCGCTATGCCAACAAGTACCTCGGCATCCTGCGTTTCGAAGGCGACCTGGTGGTCTACTGGCGCGAGTACGTGAACCCGCTTCCGATCATCGAAGCCTTCGGCCTTGGCTTCCAGAACGAAGCCCTCGCGGAGCAGCGGACGTGACCGGGGGCGTGGCCCGGCGTTGGGACCACGAAGTCGACGTTCTCGTCGTCGGCTCGGGTGCAGGTGCAATGGCCTCTGCCGTGTTCGCGGCAGATCGCGGGGCTCGTGTGCTGATCGTTGAGAAGAGCGCCCTTTATGGCGGGACCAGCGCAACTTCGGGCGGCGGCGTCTGGATACCGGCCAGCGATTCCGCGCTGGAACAGGGCCAGTCCGACACCCCGGACGAGGCATTCACCTACATCAAGGAACTGGTCGGCAACACCGTTGCCGATTCCCGTATACGCGCCTTCGTGGAAAATGCCCGGGTCATGAAACGCCGGATCGAGGCGCTTTCGGACCTGCGCTTCACCGCCATTCCCTATACCGACTACCAGGCCGAAAAGGCGGGCGGAAAGATGGGTTACCGCAGCCACGCCTGCAACACGATCCATGCCGACGAACTGTCCGAGGAAGACTTCGCCACGCTGCGCACGACGCATCGGTCGGCCATGCTGTTCGGCAAGATTCCTTGGACGATCATGGAATCCGCTCCGATGATCACGCGCGGTCCCGGCTGGAAGGGGACCATGGCCCGCGTTCTCTGGCGCTATTACGGGGATGTGGGGCAGCGGCTGAAAAGCTCGCGCAGCCGCTTCATCGTTTTCGGTTCGGCGATCGCCGCGCATCTCAAGAACGCGCTCAATCGCAAGGGCGGCGAGCTCTGGCTGAACGCGAGCCTGATCGAACTCGTCAGGGGTGAGAATGGCCCCGTCGAAGGCGCGGTGATCGAACGTGGAGGACGACAATTGCGGGTCCGCGCCCGCAAGGGCGTGATCCTCGGCGCCGGCGGGTTCGAGAGAAACCAGTCCATGCGCGACCGCTACCTTCCCGGCGACAGCAGCACCGCGTTCTCCGCCAGCCAGGAAAACAACACTGGCGATGCCATCATGGCCGGCATTCGCATCGGCGCCGCAACCGATCTGATGGACGAGGCCTGGTGGGCCCCGACAGTGCGTGTTCCGGGCGAGGACACCGCCCGACCGTTGTTCTACGAACGCGCCCTGCCCGGTTGCATCATCGTCAACCAGGCGGGCGAGCGCTACATGAACGAGGCGCGCAGCTATGATGTTGCCGGCAAGGCCATGATCGATGCGGACCGTGCGGATGCGCGCACCATCCCTTCGTGGATCGTGTTCGACGCCAGGTTCCGGCGCAAGTATCCCATGGGACCGGTCATTCCGTTGCTGCCCGACATCCTGCAATCGCGCGGCGCCAGGAAGGCCTGGCGAAAGGCGTCGACCATCCGGAGCCTGGGTCGGAAGATCGGGGTCGATTCCGAAAAGCTGGCGAACACCATAGACCGCGTGAACCGCTTCGCCCGGACCGGCGTGGACGAGGACTTCGGCCGAGGTTCGGCCCCCTATGACCGGTACTACGGCGACCAGTCCGTCACGCCCAATCCCAATCTTGCGCCGATCGAGGAAGCACCGTTCTACGCTCTACAGGTCTTTCCCGGCGACATAGGGACCAAGGGTGGGCTTGCAACGGATGCCGCCGCGCGGGTGCTGGACGCCAGCGGCGAGCCGATTTCCGGCCTCTATGCGATCGGCAACACTGCGGCTTCGGTGATGGGTCCGTCCTATCCGGGCGCGGGTTCGACACTGGCACCTGCCATGACCTTCGGCATGCTGGCGGTCGATGACATGCTGGGAGTCCCGACATGACCGGTACGCTTCTTTTGACCGGGGGTTCGACCGGATTCGGCGCGGGCGTCGCGTTGGAAATGGCGGCAAGAGGCTGGACGGTCTTTGCCTCGATGCGGGATCTCGCGAAGGCCGGACGCCTGATGGAATACACGGCATCGCTGGAGAGCGGCGGCGCGATTGTCCCGGTCCGCATCGACGTGACCGACGGCGCCTCCATCGAAAGCGGTCTAGCCGAAGTGCTCGAACGAACCGAAGGCAGGCTCGACGCGTTGCTCAACAATGCCGGCTATTCGGTGATCGCGCCCTTCGAGGAAATGACCGAGGCGGACGTTCGCGCGCAGATGGAGACCAACTTCTTCGGCGCGCTTGCCATCACGCGCGCGGTGCTGCCCACGATGCGCGATGCCGGAAGGGGGCGCATCCTGACCGTCACCAGCAACGCCGTGAACACGCCGCACCCGATGCTCTCGCTTTACGCCGCGTCCAAGTGGGCGCTCGAAGGATGGGCGGAAGGGCTGGCCATGGAAGTCGCGCCGTTCGGCATCGAAGTGGGCGTGATCCAGCCCGGCGCTCACCGCACGCCCTTTGCCGGCAACGTGCAGTTCGCGATGCCCGAGGGCAGCGCCTATGAAAGGTGGCTGGAAGCCGCTGGACCGAGCCTTGCCGAACTCGACGCCTGGGGACGCGATCCGGCGCTGGGCATTGCTGCGATCGCCGACTGCCTTTGCATGGAACGCATGCCGTTCCGCACGCTGGTGGGCGAAGACACGCAGGTCTTCGCCGCACTCAAGGGCTCCGGTCCGTTCGAGCTGAGAGCGATGGTCCTGCGGGCCATCACCGGGGCGCCCGGACCGGGCGCGCTCGCGGGTTCGGACGGACAAGGCCCGACTGGCGACTGGCCGGTCGCCTCTCGAGTTCTCCAGCGCGTCGCCCAAAGCGTCGCCCAGGATCGGCAGGCACCCGGCGTGCTCGCCGCGATGTTCGGCTTCGCAAACTGAAAACGCCGGGGCCGCAACGGCCCCGGCGCCTGGCAGGTGGTCAGGCAGCAGGCGCGGGCGCGATGCCCTGGTTCATGCTGTCGATGATCCGTCGCTTCATCGGGGCCACCCAGTCGCGCTCGAGCGCGGGGTCAAGCAGGCCCGCCTCCTTGAGCTCGTCGCACAGCTTCATCTGGTGGCCGATGTCGAAAAGGTCGAGCTGCGAGGTAAACTTGCCGCCTCCGCCATAGGTGATGAAGCTCACCCCCTCGGTTTCGTAGAACGAACCATCCGGACGGCGGCCCGGACCGCGGTTGACCCAGCGACTGAAGATGCGGTCGCCGTTCACGGCGTATTCCAGGATCGGAAAGCTCCAGCCCGCCCATCCCGAGCCCACGTCCATGTCGCGGCCATAGTGGGTGGCACGGATTTCGTCACGGTTGCGGGCGAACACGGGCATCGAACCGCCATAGGGGCAATAATAGGTCGCGTTCTCGTGATAGAACTCGTCGGCGATCCACGCCCAATGGTTGCGGCGCTCGGCTTCGACGAATGCTTCGCGCAGCCCCTCGATCGCGGCTTCGACTTCCTCGCGGGGATATGACACCATCCATCTCCTCTCTCTCGCCCCGACGTCACTCGCCGGGCATGGCGATGCACATTGTCATTGCATATTGCGTCGAGACCTTCCATACAAATATACGCAAAACGATATTTGTGAGAGGTTTTTATTCACTATGCGTTTTCTCGATCAGCTTGATGCGGAAGCACTGATAGCGCGGGCCCGCGCGGGCACCGGGCTTGACGATCTCGGCCCGGATCACTTCCGCGAACCACTGGACGTACTCCTGCGTTCGATGCGCGAGGAAGCACAGCTCAACGAAGCCGGCGCCAACTTCCACGCCGGTCGCATCGTCAACGCGCTCGAAAACCGTTTGCGCCGTGTGGACCTGGTCAAGTGCCACCCGGAAATCCTGGACGAACAGGTCGACGTCGGCGTCATCATCGTCGGCCTGCCCCGCACCGGCAGCACGATGCTCCAGCGCCTGCTCGCCGCCAGTCCGCAGGCCACCGCGATGGTCTGGTGGGAAACCGTCTTTCCCCTCCCCCGCGACGACAGCGGCGCCGCTGACATCGCCGCCCGCAAGGCCGACGCCAAGGCTCTGTCCGACCAGCTCGTCGCGGCGTCCGAAGGGTTCGAGGCGATCCACCCGATGGATGCCTTCGCCCACGACGAGGAGCTGCCTCTGATCGAGCAGTCGTTCATCTCCAACATTCCGGAATCGATGCTCTACCTGCCAAGCTACGGCGAATGGCTGCTCGGCGCCGACCAGACGAAAGCCTATGCCGAACTGCACGAATGGCTGAAGATACTGCAATGGCAGGACCCTTCGCGCAGGGGCCGCAAGTGGATACTCAAGGCGCCGCACCACCTCACCGCGGTGCGCACGACGCTCGACACGTTCCCCGGCGCGATCATCGCGATGACCCATCGCCGCGTCGATCACGTGATGGGCAGCTACTATTCGATGGTCGCCTCGCTAACCAGCGGGAACACCGACGCCGATCTTTCGCGCGAACAGGCCGCCCACTGGACCCAGCGCCTGCGCCGCAATCTGGTCGACATGATCCCGGTGCGAGAGGAACGGCCCGAACGTTTCTTCGACATCCAGTACCGCGCGCTCCTGTCCGATCCCGTCGGCAGCGCGACAGCCATCTTCCAGGCTGCGGGCATCCCGGTGGACGATGCGGATATCGCAACCTGGGAAGGCTGGCTTGCCGGCAACAAGCGCGACAACCGCCCGTCGCACAAGTACGATCTTGCCGACTACGGCGTCGATCAGGATGCGCTCGTGCGCGATTTCGCTTTCTATTCCGACATCTACGTACCCGAGGGTTGATCCATGGAGATCAAGGGAGCAGAAGCCGCCTACCTGATGGGCACGGCGGCACCGGCCGCCGGTTCGGTGCTGACCAGCACTTCGCGCTATCTCAACAATCCGCGCTTCCGCGACGTCTACGCGCAGATGGGCCTGAAGCGCGATGGGCACGACCTGCCACCGGCCTACCTTATACCCGAAGTCAACCGCGCGGTGGCGGAAGAGACCGACCTTGCCGAACTGCTCTCGATGCTGGCTTCGGAACGCACGCGCCTTCCGGAATTCGCGCAGTGGCTGGACGAACGCTTCGCTTCGAACTGGACGGCAGGCGATGTCGCCCATTGCGCCGAAGGTACGGTCGGCGCGCTGATCCGCTCGTTCCTTGAGACGAGCGGCATGGATATCGACTTCATGTTCCGGGGCGAGGCGCAGGACGACTTCACCTTCATCAACAAGCGCCGCGTGCAGAACCACGATATCGAACACATGGTCACCGGCCTCGATCCCAGCCCGGTCGGCGAAATCGCGCTGATCGTCGCCAACACCGTCGCTCTGTTCAACTACTTCACGCCCGAGTTCGCCAACGCGCTTTCGTTCCAGCCGATGTTCCTCGCATCGACCAGCCTGATGCGCGCGGCATGCCACTATCCGGCGGTCACCGCTGCCATGCTCGAGGGCTTTGCTCTCGGCCACGCGGTTGGCGCGAAGCAGAAGCGACCGCTCTTCATGATCCGGTGGGAAGACTGGATCGACGTGCCAGTACCCGAAGCGCGCCAGCGCCTCGGTTTCGAAGACGGTCCGCAGCAGGGCCATTGGGAGTGGACACACGATGCCTCGCGCGGATGACTTCTCGATAGCGGACTACCTCGCCATCCAGGCACTGGTCCACAGCTACCCGCGCCGGCTGGACAGCGGAGACCTTCAAGGCCTTGGCGCCCTGTTCGCCCATGCCACGGTCCATTTCGAGGGCCGCGACGATCCCGTCGTAAACGACCCGGCAGAGGTCACGCGCATGTTCGCGGACTTCGTCAGGCTCTACGACGGCGTACCCCGAACCCGCCACATGATCTGCAACCTGATCGTCGAACCCGACGGTCCCGGTGCTGCCGTCGCGACCAGTGCGGTCTTCGTGCTGCAGGATGCACCAGGCGTCCCGCTTCAGCCGATCATCACCGGCGACTACCGGGACCGCTTCGAGAAGGTCGGCGACACATGGCGCTTTGCCGAGCGGTTCATCACCAACGACCTGTTCGGCAACCTTTCGGCCCACGGCAGATATGCCATTGGCTGAAAGGTCGCCGCCACAGGCTCAGGCAAGGTAACCCCCGTCAGCGGCGAGTGTCGCCCCGTTGATGTATGCAGATTCGTCCGACAGCAACCAGAGTGCCGCCTTGGCGATGTCCTCGGGCGTCGCGAAACGCTTCAGCGGGATCGGCGCCAGCAGCATGTCCTTGTACTGCGGGGAATGGATCACGCCCGCGGTCAGCGGGGTATCCACCACCCCCGGCGACACCGAATTGCAGCGGATGCCCTGCTCGCCATATTCCTTGGCGATCGCCTTGGTCAGTCCCAGCACGCCGTGCTTGGCTGCGGTATAGGCCGCCGTTCGCGGATAGCTGATATGCGCCTGGAGCGACGTCGTGTTGACGATCGCCCCGCCGCCCGATGCCAGCATGAGCGGTATTTCTGCGCGCAGGCAGTTGAACACGCCGTCCAGATCGACCGACAGCACCTTGCGCCATACTTCAAGAGGGAGCGCGTGCGTTTCGGGGATCGGCGCTCCGCCCAGCGCTGTTACCTCGGTGATGCCCGCATTGTTGAACGCACCGTCAAGCCGGCCGAACCGCTCGCGAATGCCTTCGACCATCGCTTCGCACGCAGCCGCGTCCACGACATCGACCACGACACCCCAGGCACCGGGTATGTCGGCCGCCACCGCCTCTGCGCGCGCACCGGCGCGGTCTGCCACGATAACCTGCGCCCCGGCCTTGCCGAGCAACCGGCACGTTGCCGCACCAATACCACTGCCACCTCCGGTGACCAGTATGACCTTGCCGTTCAGTTCCATTGACGGCCTCTCCCCCAGCGGTTCAATTCCAAGATCAATCTCCAGTACGCATTTCGCAGTCTGCACGGACTATTTTTAACGCATTGCGCACCCGATTCGTTTTTCAATGACCGATTCGAGTCGCTCCGGCGCGCACCCTGCATTTCGGGCAAAGAAGTGCTCATGCGCGGCCAGCCTTGGATCAGGAATTGGCTGAAAATACGCAAAACGTCAATCTAAGACCATATAATTTACGCTTTGCTTATCTCATGGCTTGTCACGGAAAGCAAAAATCTTCATACGTCCGATGTGGGAGACAAATAGCGCAACCGCAAACGCCGGTGCGCAAATCCTCGGGAGGGATGACATGAACGTTCGTATCGCCGCACTTGCCTGCACCGCGCTCATCGCGCTCCAGCCGGCGTTCGCACATGCCGCCGAAACACAGGGTGGTGCAGAACCGGCCGCCGGCATCGCGGACATCGTCGTCACCGCGCGCCGCACGCAGGAACGCCTCCAGGACGTTCCGGTCGCCGTCACCGGCTATGACCAGGTCCAGCTCAAGGCTCTCGACATCAAGGGGTTCGGCGACATCGGCAAGACCGTCCCCAACCTCGACGTGCAGCGCCAGTTCGGCTCGGCCAATGCCCCGCAATACTACCTGCGCGGCGTTTCCACCGGAACGCTCAAGTTCGAGGCCGATGCTGGCATCGGGCTCTACATCGACGGGATCTACCTTGGCCGGCCAGCCGGCACCGCCTTCTCGCTGGCGGATATCGAACGGGTGGAAGTCCTGCGCGGTCCGCAGGGCACCCTGTTCGGCAGAAACTCCACCGGCGGCGCCATCAACTTCGTGACCTCTGCCCCCAAGGGCGAGTTCGGCGTCAAGGCCGAAGGGACTGTCGGCAACTATGACCGCTACAAGGGGCAGGTCGTGGTCAACCTGCCTGCGTTTGGACCGTTCAGCGCCCGCGTGTCGTATCTGCATGACCAGAACAAGGGTTACGTGAAGAACCTCACGCCCGGTCGCACGTTCAATTTTGTCGAACCGTTCGGCACGATCCGCTCGGCCAAGACCTTCGGCGCGGAGAACACTGACGCGGTGGCCGTCGCCGTGCGCTTCCAGGAAGGCGCCCTGACGGCGGACTACAAGTTCGACTATACCGACAAAGTCAGCACCCAGCTTGCCCAGCAGCTTCTCGGCTATGATCCGGGCTATGCGGCAGGTGTCGGCAATCCGCCGTTCTACGCGGCTTCGCCCAGCATCTACGTGCCGGCCTCGACCGAACGCCAGGGCGCGATCGCGCTCGACTTCACCTCACCCTCGCACATGAAGATCCAGGGCCATAGCCTGACCCTTGCCTTCGATGTCAGCGATGCGATCACGCTGAAGAGCATCACCGGCCTGCGCAAGCTGGACGAATTCGTCGGCGGAAACGACATCGACGGCGGTGCCTACGAGGTCGGCGGCCTTCCGTTCACCAACATCTCGTCAATCCAGGACCGCCACCAGAAGCAGTTCACACAGGAACTCCAGGTCCTCGGCAAGATGGGCAACCTCGACTGGGTGCTCGGCGGTTTCTACTTCCGCGAAACCGGCAAAGACGACAATCCGGTGTTCATCGGCACCCTGTTCCCCACGTTCGCCCCGCAGATCGTCCCCGTGGTCGATGCAACCACCGGCAACACGCTCAACATCTTCGGCGTGCCGACCGACTATTTCGCCGGCTCGAACGCGAAGATCCGCAACAAGTCGGTCGCCGGTTACGGCCACGTCTCCTACAAGACCGATCGGTTCGAACTGGCAGGCGGCGTGCGCTATACCAAGGACGACCGCTTCGAGGACCTGCTGGCGGGCGGCATCATCCCGCTCTATGCCCCGGCCAAGCAGTCCAGCGTAAGCTTCGATCACTGGGATTTCGACGCGACCGCAACCTGGATCGCCAACGCCGACGTCCGCGCCTACGCCCGCTTCGCCACCGGCTATCTCTCGGGCGGCGTGCTCGGCGGCAAGGTGTTCAAGCCTGAAACCGTCAACAGCTACGAAGTGGGCGTGAAGGCAGATCTCATCGACAAGACCCTGCGCATCAATGCCGCCGGTTTCATTACCCGTCGCAAGAACGTGCAGACCCTGGGCTTCGACGTTGCCAGCGGCACGTTCCTGTTCTCCTCGCCCTTCGGCAACGAGGAAGGCTTCGAGGTCGAACTGACGGCCAAACCTTCGGCGAACTTCACCTTCAACGCCAGCTACGGATATCTTCACCAGAAGCTGGCCGCGGACCCGGTGAACGGGCCGGTCAACTCGCTGGCCCCCAAGAACACGCTCAGTGTCGGCGCCCAGTACGACAGCCCCGCCTTCGCCAACGGCAGCTACGTTTCGCTGCGCCTCGACGGGTTCTTCAAGGACAAGCGCCTGTCCGATCCGATCAGCAACGCTGCAACCTTGCAACTCACCACCCTGCCCTCGCGCTTCGACATCAACGCGCGCTTCTCGCTGATGGAGATCCCGCTCGGCGGCAGCAAGGCCAACGTCGCGGTCTGGGCGCAGAACCTGACGAACAACAGGAAGCTCGATTTCGCCCGCAATCTCACGACCAACGTGATCGGCGTGTTCCAGGTGCCGCGCACCTGGGGCGTCGATGTCGGGTTCGCGTTCTGACCGCTGCATCGGTCCTCTCCTCGGTGCGGCAGGCTTGCCTGCCGCACCGCCTTTTTGCGACACTGCACGCAAAGGGAGCCACGCCGGATGACTGAAACGCGCCGGACGACTGAAACCCGCTGGTCGCAAGTCGCGATCGCGACACTGGCCCAGAACGTCGCCACCGGACTGACCTTCGGAAGCTTCGGGACCCTCGTCCTTTCGATCGAGGCGGAATACGGTGCAAGCCGGGCCCAGTCTTCGCTGGCGCTGTCCCTTGCGCTCGTCGCCCTTTCGCTCACCGCAATCGTCGTCGGTCGGATGATCGACACCGTGAACCTGCGGACGCTCATGATGACTGGCGCCATCGCGTGCGCAGCCGGCTTCGGCGCGGCCTCCGTCGTCACATCGCCTCTGGCACTCCTGCTGTGCTATCTCCTGCTGATCGGGCCGGGAACCGCGATGCTCGGCGTCCTCCCATCCATGACCCTTGCCACCCGCTGGGTGCCCGAAGATTGGCGGGGCAGAGCCCTGGGCGTCGTCAACATGCCCGTGCTGGTCATGGCCGTGCCACTGGCCATCGCTCCCCTGCTGGGGTCTCACGGGCCCCGCGCCGTGTTCCAGGTTCTGGCGCTCGCCGATCTTGCGCTCGTCCCGATCCTGTTCTTCGTCCGCAGCGGAAACGCCTCACCGGCGGGTGGAGCCATGACAGCCACGCCCGCAGGGGCGATCCTGCGTCAGCCCGCCTTCTGGTTGTTGGCCCTTGCCATCGGCCTCATTACCGGCGCCGGGACGATGAAGCTTGCCCATTTCATCCCCCTGCTCACTGGACAGGGGCGCACATTCGACGAAGCCAACGGCCTTCTTGCCCTTTCGGGCGGGACGGGGCTCATCGGCTCGCTGCTGTTCGGCTATCTTGCAGATCGCATCGGCGGCCCGCGCGCGCTGGCGTTCAACGCCGCGATCCAGGCTGTCGTGTGGATGATCTTCCTGGCGCCGGTCAATCTTGCGGTTCTGACGCTCGATGCGATCATCGTCGGGGCATGTGGTGGTGGCGTGCAGGGGGCTTTCGGCGTGGCCGTCGCCTCCCGTTTCGGTCCTGACGCATTCGGACGCGCGTTCAGCCTGTTCCAGATCGCCACCCTGCCCTTCCTGTTCGGAATGACGCCCATCGCGAGCGTATTGTTCGAACGGTCGGGCAGCTATCACCTGCCGATGGCGCTGACGGTGGGGGCGCTCGCCTTTTCCTCGATCCTGCTGTTCGCGGTGTCGCGGCTTCCCGCAGCTCCGAAAGGAACCTGAACCGATGCGTTGCGCCGATTTCACCGGCCCCGGACAGATCGTCTTCCGCCCCGCCGCGACCCCGCCCACCCCCGGCCCCGGTGAAGTGCTCGTCGCGGTAAGAACCTGTGGCATCTGCGGCTCGGACCTCCACATGTTCCGCGACAATTCCTACCGCGACAAGCTCGTGCGCGAGACGGTGGAGGGTTACGCGGTGCCGGGACACGAATTCGCAGGCACCATCGCCGCTCTGGGCGATGGCGTTGCAGGCTGGTCGATCGGGGACCGGGTCGTCGGAGTGACGGGCATGGGCGGCGGAATGGCCGATCTCGTGGCGGTTCCGGCCAACCCATGGCAACTCGTGAAGGTGCCGGACGGACTTTCCTGGGAACTTGCCGCCACGACCGAGCCGCTGGCCGATGGCCTCCAGATGGTGCGCAAGGGGGCGCCGACCGACGGCGAGAACGTCGTCGTCATCGGAGTGGGAATCATCGGGCTGGGCGTGATCCAGGCCATCCTTGCACGCGGCATCTCTCCCGCGCGCATCATCGCGGTCGATGTCCATCAGACCCGGTTGGACACAGCGCTTCAGGTGGGTGCTACACACGCCGTAAACGCCCGCGACGGCGATGTTTTCGAAGCCATTGGTGCCATCTGCGGGATCGGTGAGACATACGCCGGGCAATCGGCCAACATCTCGGTCATCTTCGATTGCGCCGGCTACATCCGGCACATGAAAGGCCCCCCGCCGTTGGAGACGGCCCTGCGCCTTGTCGTCCCCGGCGGCCGCATCGTCTGCTTCGGCGGTTTCGAGGGGCGAATGGAGATCGACATGAGCCCGCTGATCGAGAAGCAACCGACGATCTTCGGCTCCAACGGCTATGCACCGGAGGAACTGGTCGAGGCGCTCGATCTTATGAGCGGCGGCAAGGTGGACCGCGCCTGCCTGATTTCGCACGAATTTCCGCTCGAACAGGTAGCCGAGGCATTTGACCGACAGCTCCAGCCTGATGCTGTGAAGGTCATGCTTCGCATCTGACCGGTGGCGCGGCGCGGCGATTTGTCGCAGGGAATGGCCATGGACGACCTGACGAACCTCGCCGCCCGCCTGCGCCTTCTCGAAGATCGCGAGGAAATCCGCGAACTTATCGCCCGGTACGGACCGCTTGCGGACAGCGGCGATGCCGAAGCGTTGAGCGAGTTGTGGGTCGAGGACGGCGAGTATGCCGTCGTCGGTTTCGCCACCGCCAAGGGGCGCGCGGCGATTGCGGCGCTGATCGACGGGCAGACCCACCGCGCCCTGATGGCGGATGGATGCGCGCATTTTCTAGGGCCCGCCACGGTTACAGTCGAAGGCGATACAGCAACCGCCCGATGTCACTCGGTGGTGTTCAGGTGCGTTTCGGGGACGTTCGGGTCACACCGCGTTTCAGCCAACCGCTGGACCTTCCGACGCACCCCGGCGGGATGGCGGGCAGTGCGCCGGGAGAACGCATTGCTGGATGGATCGGCGGCCGCGCGGGCACTTCTGCAATTTCGGTAGGCGCACAAATGCACTTACTATTCTTCGCTAATTGAATTTTTTTAATACGATATTTGCATTATTCGTAGATTTTAGGATACTCCTCTCCGCAAATACGACGGAGAGAGATCAATGGCATTTTTGCCGCCCGACCCCTGGACCCAGCGCGAAAAGGTGGCGGTGCCCGCATCCGGGGGCCCGATCCGCGAATGGGGCCTGGCGATCGACGCACCGCTCCGCCTTGTCGACCCCGACGCGCACCCCTGGGACGAAAGCGCGGACCTTGTCGTCGCGGGCCTTGGCGGCGCCGGCATTGCCGCGGCGCTCGAGGGGCTTGAGCAGGGTCTGACCGTCATCGCCATCGATCAGTACGACGGCGGCGGTTCCTCGGCAGCGAACGGCGGGGTCTACTACGCAGGCGGCGGCACCTCGATCCAGCGGGAAGCGGGCGTGACCGACACGCCGGAAATGATGGAAGCCTATCTCAGAAGCGAAGTCGGAAACGTGGTCTCGCCGGAAACGCTGCGGCGCTTTTGCGAGGATAGCCCGCAGACCTTCGAATGGCTGCGCCGCCACGGCGCGCCGTTCAGCGCCTCGATGTATTCGCGCAAGACATCCTATCCGCCGCTCGACAAGTTTCTCTACCACCCCGACAGCAGCCTGTCGGAGCCCTTCCGCAGCCACACGCCCCCCGCCCCGCGCGGGCACAGGACGGTGCGGCGCAACGGCAACAAACCGTGGGGCCTGGGGGCGGGCATTTACGATCCGCTGCGCGCTGCGGCGCTGGAGCTGGGACTGGTCTTCCATCCCCAGGCCGAAGCCCGCCAGCTCGCACTCGATCCCCAGGGCCGCGTGATCGGCATACGGGTCGAGCGGTTTGCCGATCCGGCCATCCGGGCGCGGCATTCGCGCCTTTGCGCGATGGCGAACAAGTGGATGGCGATGCTGTCTCCCACGTTCCCCGGCGCGCGGCTGACGTTCGCGCGCGGATATCGCCACCTGGCCAAGGCCCGGGCGCTGGAGGCCAGCGCGCGCAGTTCGGCTTGGATCCGGGCCCGCAAGGGTGTGGTGCTGAGCGCGGGGGGCTTCATCTGCAACCCCGACATGGTGCGCCACTTCGCGCCCGACTATGCGCCCGGCCTCCCCAACGGCACGCTTGGGGACAATGGCAGCGGGATCATGCTGGGCGTGTCGGCAGGAGGCGCCACCGGTCTGATGGAGCGCGTTTCGGCATGGCGTTTTCTCAGTCCGCCACGCGCGTGGGGGCGCGGGATGCTGGTGGACGGCAAGGGCGAACGCTATGTAAACGAGACCTGGTACGGCGCGCGGATTGGCGACGAGATGGTCGAACGCCACGGTGGCAAGGGCTGGATCGTGCTTGACCGCAAGCTGTTCCGCCAGTCGCTGAAGGATGCGTTCGGCAAGGACGTGCTGGGCTTCCAGCGCGACATCACGCTGGTCAACGCAATGTTCGCCGCCGTCAAGGGCAGGACGCCGGCGGCGCTGGCGCGGAAGTTGGGCGTAAGCGCCGCTGCGCTTTGCGAGACCATCGCCGCCTACAATCGCGCCGCGCGGGGCGAAGCACCCGATCCGTTCCACAAGACGCCCGAGGACATGGCCTTGCTGGACGAAGGGCCGTTCTACGCCATCGACGCCTCGGTCGACGCGCGCATGTTTCCCATCGCCTGCATGACCGTGGGCGGACTTCTGGTGGATGAGGAAACGGGCGGTGTGAAGAACGCCGCCGGCGCGCCGGTTCCGGGGCTGTATGCCGCCGGGCGCAACGCGGTTGGCATCTGTTCCAACCTCTATGTCAGCGGGCTGTCCTATGCGGACTGCATATGGTCCGGCCGCCGCGCCGCCCGCGCAATTGCGGCAAAGGGAGACGCCGCATGATCAAGGCCATCGCATTGCTGCGCCGCAAGCAGGGGCTGAGCCGCGAACAGTTCATCGCCTACTACGAAACCCGCCACGCGCCGCTGATCCGTTCGCTCCTGCCTGGCATCGAGGACTATCGGCGCAATTACGTGGACCGGACCGGAGCGTTCGAAAGCGGCATTGCGGCAATCGACTTCGACAGCGTGACCGAAATGCGCTTTGCCTCTCGCGCATCGTATGACGCATTCCTGGCGCAGGCGGCAGATCCGGAGATCGCGCGACTGATCGCCGATGACGAGGAGAACGTCTTCGACCGCAGCGCGACGCGCATGTTCGTGGTGGACGAGACGCCCGCAGCCCTTTCGCCCGACACGCCTTCTCCCGTCCTCATCGACGAGCTGCTGGCCGAACGTGCGATCCGCGACGGGCTGGCACGGTTCGCGCGCGTCCTGGATGCCAAGGCATGGGACGCGCTGGGCGATGTCTTCGCCGCAGACCTCACCTTCGACTATGGCCTTGGCGAACAAGTCGGGCTGGAAGCGCTGACCGTCAACATGCGCCGCTTTCTCGACGTCTGCGGACCGAGCCAGCACCTGATCGGCAGCATCATGATCACGGTCGATCCCGGCTTGCAATCAGCGACCAGCAGGGCCTATGTCCGGGCGCGGCACCAGCGCGCAGGCAACAGCGGCGGTCCGGTGTTCGACAGCAATGGCGAATATGTCGACCGCTGGGAATGCCGCGCCGAAGGCTGGCGGATCGTCCGCCGCGACGCCCTGTGGCAGACACAGAGCGGCGAGGCGGCGATCATCTGGGACGGAAGCCCCGCGGCCGGCTGATCAGCCGCCGCGCGAGACCGGGATAAGGGCGCCGCTGATCGTGCGTGCACCGGGCGAGGCGAGGAACAGGATGACCTTCGCAAGCGAGGCGGGCTGCACCCATTGCGAGACGTCGGCGTCGGGCATATCGGCGCGGTTTGCCGGCGTATCTATAATGCTGGGCAGCACCGCATTGACCGTGCAATCGGTTCCGGCGAGTTCGGCGGCGAGGCTTTCGGTCAGCTTGTGGACCGCGCTCTTCGACGCGGCATAGGCGCCCATTCCCGCCCCGGCGAGAAGCGCGCTGCCCGCACCGATGTTGACGATAGCCGCGCCCGGCGTTGCCGCCAGCGTCGGCAGCGCGGCCTTGGTCATGGTGACACAGGTCGCGGCGTTCATCGCATACATGCGCGCCCAGGTTTCCGGGCCGCCGTCCGTCAGGGTCTGCCATGTAAAGCCCCCGGCTACGTTCACCAGAACGTCGATCCCACCCTGTTCGGCGATGACCTGCTGCACGGCAGCGTCAGCAGCGGTGCCATCGGTCAGGTCGACGCCGCCGATGTCGAGACCGCCCGGATTGGCATCGGGCGCGTCTGGCGCAAAGTCGATACGGGCCACGCGGTCTCCGTTGGCGCGGAAGGTTTCGGCGACCGCCCGGCCAAGGATTCCAAAGCCGCCAGTCACAATGATTGAACGCATGTAGTCTTCTCCAGAAGCGGACCTAGCCTGTCACGGGCGCTGCGAATGGCGGATGCCGCCATCGACGACGATTTCCGTTGCGGTGATGTAGCTTGCTTCGTCCGAAAGAAGAAAGCGGACAGTTCGCGCGATTTCGTGCGGTTCACCGAAGCGGCCGAGGAAGATGCGCGGGCCGAAGACCTGCTCCATCCCATCGCGCATCTCGCCAAGGATCGGCGTGTCGATCATGCCCGGGCTGAGCGCGTTGATCCGGATGCCGGACCCGGCCAGCTCGTCGGCCATCGACCGCACGAGCGAGATGACCGCGCCCTTGGCCGCCGTATAGATCGGGATCATGGCATTGCCGAACCAGGCGTTGATAGACGATACCGCCACGATCGCGCTGCCGGGATTCGCCTTCAGGTCCTCCATGAAGGCCTGGGTAAGCAGGAGCAGCGCGCGCACGTGAAGCGCCATCCCCGCGTCGAACACTTCGGGCGTTGCGCCCATGATGCCGGTCTGGACCGCCGTCCCCGCCGCGTGGACGATGCCGCCAACCGGACCGAGCGCTTCGCGCGTGGCCAGCGCAGCCGGCGTGACGCCTTGCGGATCGCGCAGATCGGCGGCGAGGCCGATCGCCTTGCAGCCATACTGCTCCGAAATCCGCTCTGCCTCGCGTTGCGCGCCTTGCGCGTTGATGTCCCAGATGGCGACCGGACGCCCAACGGCGGCAAGAGCATCGGCGCAAGCCAGCCCGATGCCCGATGCGCCTCCTGTGATGACGACGGGGCTGCCGGGGCTGCCAAGGCGGGGGCTGTGGTCGATCAAGCTGGCTTCTCCCATGAATTTTCGTGACCCATGATGCCAGTTATTTCGCAAATGAGCCATTTACAACGCATATAGACGTTGAATATGAAGCACACAAACATTCTTGCAACGCATTCGTGCGATAACACGAACTACGGAGAGACCTGATGCAACTTGCGGGCAAAGCCGCCATCGTTACGGGCGGGGCGCGGGGCGTCGCCAAGGGCGTAGCCGCCGCCTTCGTGAAGGCCGGCGCGAAAGTGCTGATCGTAGACCGCGAAGCCGAGCTGGGCGAGGCCACGGCGGCCGAGCTTTCCGCGTTCGGCGAAGTCGCGTTCATGCAGGTCGACCTGATGGACCGCGAGGCGCTGCCCGGCGTGGTGGAGGAAGCGGTCCGCCGTTTCGGCCGGCTCGACACGCTGGTGAACGCGGCGCAGGCCTCGCAACAGCTCCTGCTCAAGGATACTACGACCGAGGCCATGAACCTTGCGTTCGGCACGGGTTTCTGGGCAACGTTCCTGCTGATGCAGGCAGCCTATCCGCATCTCGTCGCGTCGCACGGTTCGGTCATAAACTTCGGCAGCGGCGCCGGGATCGAGGGAATGCCGACGCAGGCATCCTATGGCGCGGCGAAGGAAGCCATCCGCAGCCTTTCCAAGGTCGCCGCGACCGAGTGGGGCCCCGAGGGCGTGCGCGTGAACGTGATCTGCCCCTTCGCCAATTCGCCGGGCGTGGAGCTGTGGCGCCAGCACTTCCCCGATGCCTATGCCGGCCAGATCGCCAAGGTGCCACTGCGGCGCATCGGCGACTGCGAGACCGACATCGGCGCGGCAGCGGTGTTCCTCGCCAGCGAGGCAGCCGGATACATTACCGGCCAGACGCTCATGGTCGACGGCGGGCAGGTGAAATCCTTCTGACGCTGCCTGTTGCACGTCCCCGGGGACCGATCAGTCCTCGGGGCCGAAATCCGGCACCCACGGCACGCCGTTGATGTGCCCGCCGCCATCGACGAAGAGCGTGTTGCCAGTCAGGTAGCGCGCGTCTTCGCTGGCGAGGAAGGCGGCGACGCCGCCGATATCGCTTTCCGGATCGCCCATGCGGCCCATCGGGTTGGCTGCGGCGGTTGCCGCGGCGACCTGGGGCGCCATTTCCGCGAACCGGCGATAGGCCGCCGAGACCGCAGCCGGGCAGATCACGTTGACGCAGATGCCATATGGCGCCCACTCGCGCGCGGCGGTGCGCGAATAGGCGCGGACGGCCTCCTTGGCGACATTGTAGTCGGCGCTGCCCATGTGCGCGTTTACGCCGTTGAGCGAGGCCATGTTGATCACCCTGCCCCAGCCTTTCGCCTTCATGTGCGGCAGCGCGCGCTCCATCGCCCACTTGGTGGCGAAGAGGCACATCCTGAGCGCCTCGTCGAAACGCTCGTCGGTCTTCTTCTCGATCCGCACCGGGCCTTCGCCGCGATAGGCATTGTTGACGAGGATATCGACGGAGCCGAAGCGCTCGACGCAAAGATCGACCGCACCGATCACGTCCTCGCGCCGGCTGACGTCGCAGCGAATGAACTCCGCCCGTGCGCCAAGCCCGCGCAAGTCGCGCGCCACGGCGGGACCGCGTTCGTCGTCATAGTCGGCGACGACGACGGCCGCGCCCTCGGCGGCGAAGCGGCGGGCGATGCCTTCGCCGATCCCGTCCGCCGCACCAGTGACGACTGCCGCGCGGTTATCGAGCCTGTTGCCGGTCATCGTGCCATCTCCTTGTGCGCAGGGGCCAGGCAGACGCTATCGAAACCGAGGACGTGGGCTATGCGGCCAAGGCCCATCCACGCCGCAATGCAGTGCGCCAGATCCACGATCTCGCCATCGGTGAATGCTGCATGGGCGCGCTGCCAGAAGGCTTCGTCGACGGCGAGGACCTTGGGTTCCTCGGCAAAGCGTTCCGCGAATTCCAGGGCGACCCGCTCCCGCTCCGAAAAGAGCGTGCTGCCACGCCAGCTCTCGACACCCGCATAGAACGCCTCGTCCGGGGCCGGGCCGTTTGCGGTGACGAGACGTTGAGGCGTCTCGCCGCCGACCGAAAAGGTCCGTTCCGCATCGCGCGCCGCGCGGAAGTCCTGGCAGATCATGCAGCCGTTGATCTGGGCCGTGCGCATGCGCGCCGCCTCGAACTCGCGCAGGGACAGCGCGGTCTCGCGATAGACCGCGTGCGAGAACCCGGCCGCAGCGGCCATGATCTCGCGCGCGTGTGTACGGGCAGCGAAAGCGTAGGGATCGCCAGCCTCTTCGGCGGGTACTGCGATGCGCAACATGGGTCTGCTCCTTCAGGCGGCAGGGACGGTGGGGACAGGCGGCATGGGCGGCACATTGTGGGTGTAGGCCATTTCCTCGTACCGCTCGGCTATGCGCCAGCCTTCGGGGGTGCGGACGAGCCGGTCGCGGTACCACAGGCCAATGAAGAAGGTCCGTTCCTCGCCCGCCTCGTCGCGGTGGACCATCGGATTGAACAGGATCGTGCGGCTGCGCGCGGTATCGCCTTCAAGCTCCAGCCTGGTCGTGGCGACCATGTGCTGGAACATCGGAAAGCGTTCGAGGGCGACCGGCAGCCACGCCTTGATCTGGGCGAAGGTGCCCGCAGCGCCGCCCGTCTCGGAATAGTCGATGCGCGCATCGGGCGTGAACACGCGATCGAGCGCATCCCAGTCGCGCTCGTCGATGGCAAAGCTGTAACGGGCGAAGAGATCCTGGATTTCCAGGCGGTCGGACATTTCCTGCAGGGACATCATGGTCGCATCTCCCCTTCTTGCCTGCGGGACGCGAAGGGGCCGGACGTTGCCGCCCGACCCCTCCTGCATTTCACTTTGCCTTGCGGCGCTTACTCTCCGCCGAAGCTATACTTCAGACGGACGCCGAACATGCGCGGCTCGCCATACATGACGGTCTGCGCGCCGATCGTCTGGAAGACGCCGGTGTTCGAGATCAGGTAGTTCTTCTTCGTGATGTTGGTAGCGAACAGGCTGACGTCGACCGGGGCACCCATCACGTTCTTCCAGTCGAGATTGGCGTTGAGCAGGCCATAGCTCGGCAGCAGAACGCCGGGCTCGTTTACCGTGCCGTCCGGGAAAGTCTCGGTCGAGAACGGCGCGGTCGGCTGCTTGTCGGTCCAGTTGTAGCTGACGAACAGGCTGAGCTGGCCCACGTTTTCGGGCATAGGCAGACTGAAGCGCCCGTAGACCGAGAGGATGTTGGGCGAGAGGTACTGCAGCGGACGGCAGGTCATGTCTGCCCCGGCGAAGACCTTGGGGCTGCTGATCGACTGCGCGGTGCAATCCCAGACGCCCGAGTTCGAGTCGAACTTGAACGACTTGTACTTCGCGTTGAGGTGGCTGTAGTTGCCGCCCAGTTCGACCTGTTCGACCGGACGGATCATCGCCTCGACCTCGATGCCCTTGATCTCCGCCGACGCGTTGTTCAGCGTGATCGCGCCGTTGCCGTTGGTCGTCCGGTTGTAGTCGCCCGCCGCGCGCTGGATGTTCTTGTAGTCCAACCAGAAGCCGTTGACGTTGAGGCGCCCGGTCATCCCGCCGACGTTGAAGTCCGACTTGAAGCCAGCCTCGTAGTCGGTGACCGTTTCCGGCCCGAAGGTGCGGGTGTTGTCATAGACCGCGTAGCTGTTGAAGCCGCCCGCCTTGTAGCCGCGCGTCACCTTGGCGTAGACCATGATGTTGCGGTTGGGGCGGTAGTCGAGGCCAAACGTCCAGTTCGGCGACGAACTCTTGAGCTTCGCACCGAAGGCGCAGTCCACCAGCGGATTGGTGACCGAGCCCTGCTTCCACGAGCAGTTGGTGGCCAGCGGCGTACCGTTGGGCAGCTTCACGTAGCTCCACGAAGCGGTCGTGCCATCCACGGTATCCCACGTGTAGCGGTAGCCCGCGGTCAGGCGCAGCCTGTCGAGCGAAGGGGTAAGCGCGCCGAAGTCGAGCGAAGCCTGGGCATAGAGCGCCTTGGATTCGTTGGTGACGGCGATCTGACTTTTGCCGATCGAACAGCCCGCCTCGGTCTGCAGGGCGCAGACGTTGATCGAATAGGACTCCATCGTGCCGCGTGGGCTCTGCTTGTAGTAGAAGCCGCCAACCGTGTAGGTCAGCTTGTCTTCGAGCGCGGTGCCCTGGAACTGGAGTTCCTCGGTGAACTGCTTGTACCAGTCGCGCGGGGCAGTGCGGCTCTCGACCGTGGTGCCGGTGTTGTAGATCGGCGCGATCGTGCCGTCCTGGTCGTTGGAATAGTAGGACTTCAGTTCAGCATAGCTGACGATGTTACGCAGCTTTAGACCGGGGGTCAGCTCAATGTCGGTGGTGTTGTTGACACCCCAGGATTCGATCTTGGCGAAGTCGTCAACGCCGTGCGCAGTCTGGCGGATACCGAGTGCCTTCTGCTTGTCGATCAGGTTGGTGTAATAGCTGCAATCGGCCGGTCCAGTGCCGGCACCGCAGAAGTTGTAGGTCGGCACGAGCGCGCCGAGGGGGTAACTGATGCCGCCGCCGATGGGGACCGGACGCGTGGCAAGGCCGACGAAGTAGTCGGTATTGAAGCTGCGCGCAATCGAGCCGGAACCGTTGCTGTGCGACTTGCCATAGTATGCCATGGTATAGTTGCTGATGCCGTCGGTCGGCTCAATCAGCAGGCCAAGGCGCGCCATGCGCCAGTGCGTGTCGTCGCGGTCCTTGTTCCACTGGACGTCGTGGGTAAAGCCGTCGCGATCGCGCGAGGCGCCGACGAGACGCAACTTGACCTTGTCCGAGATCGGCAGGTTCAGCACCGCTTCCAGTTCGGTCATGCTGTAGTTGCCGAAGCCGCCCTGGACGTGGCCCTCGAGCCGGTCGGTCGGGCGCGCCGGGGTAAGCAGAATCGCGCCGCCGGTCGTGTTGCGGCCGAACAGCGTACCCTGCGCACCGGCAAGTACCTGAACGTTCTGGAGATCGACGAACGAGCCCGGGCCGCCCTGGCCCGAAAGCGTGATCGCCGAAGGCAGCGGCACTTCGTTCATGTAGACGACGACAGCCGGCGAACCCTGGAACGAAGCGCTCTGGCCACGGATCGAGGGCGACATGACATCGCGCGAGGCCTGACCGTTGGGGCCGACGACGAGCGAAGGCACCGAAGCCTGGAGATCCTGGAGCTGGGTAAGGCCGCGCTCGCGGATGCTTTCCGCAGTGATCGCGGTGATCGAGATCGGCACGTCCTGTGCGCGTTCCTCGCGGCGGTTGGCGGTGACGATGATCTCCGCGCTGGACGGTGCACTGCCTTCAGCGGCCTGCTCTACCGCATCGGCCGCGAACGCCGCGTGCGGCGCAATGCCTGCGCCAAGGGCCGCGCCTGCCAGAAGCATGGCCGAACGGGCCTTCATCGCCCTCGATTTAACTGGAAACCCCTTATGCATCGGTACTCCCTCCTCAAATGATCCCCCCGCGTCCCTTTGGGATCGCGAGCTACCGGAAGAGCACCACCACACAGCCTGCGCCGACACGTTGCGACGGCAGCCTGCCTGGTCAAGCCAGCACCCTTCCCGGAATCTTGTTGTTATGCGAATCACGTTATCAACTACGCAAACAATGTGCAAACACCAATTTTGCACCGGGCTTTGCGTAGGGAACGGCCAATTGTTCTTACTGCCTCGTGCCCCACGGTGATGTTCCTGGATCTGGGCGAACCGGCTTGAACCTCTGCTCGACTCATGTTAGCGAAGACTTACTTCTTAAAAACAACGCAATCCGGGAGAGCCGCGAGCATGTCAAACCCGTCGATATTCCGCCCCATTGCCGAACCGCACGTGATCGAAGGTGCGTTCACCGAGGACCAGCACCAACGGATGCTGGACGTCGTCAGGCGCAACGGACCATGGTCGCTGATCCTCGCCCAGCACTTCAAGTCGCCCGAGGAAGTGGTGGCCACGACATCAGGCATGATCCCGCCCGGCTTCAAGCCGACGTGGGACATGTTCCTGTCGCCGGTATTCCGGGGCTATTTCGGCACGAGTTCGACGCCGTTCTACCCTGAAATCGAGGACTGCTTCCTCAACAGCAAGTTCCTCGGCCTCGTCCGCGACTACTGGGGCGCCAAGTACGCGACGCCCGAGAACATGCTGTTCAACATCCAGGGGCCCTGCTCCGGTGGCGGCAGCCCACACGTCGATGCCACGCGCTTTCGCGGAATTTCCATGGCCAGCACCCCGATCTGGCTGATGAACACCATGGTGAAGTCGGGGCTGTTCGAACGCTGGCGGGCCAAGAAGGCGCAGGTCATCACCTGGTACTACAAGGGCCGCGTCGGCGGGGGCTTTACTTACTGGCCCGATGGCCCGCGCGAGGCGCCGAAGCAGATCCAGGCGCCGATGTGGGGCCGCGCGGTGGTGGTCGAGAACGAAATGATGTTCCACACGGCACAGACCAATGGCCCTGCCGCGATGCGCCGCCCCGAGGGACTGGCCATCAATTCCCTGATGAGCGCCGATCCGGAGAACCCCGGCGGCTGGCAGATCACCACCGACGGCAAGGTCATCCAGCGTATTCCAGAAGACGAGTTCCGCTTCCTTGTCCACTGGGGCGCCGACATCTTCATGGACATGGCCGAGTTCAAGCGGGCACATGACCACACCGACGACCTGACCCACGAGATGGTCTTCGATATTTTCCTGTCGGACCTGCGCAAGCGCGGGGAACAGTTCGTAGTGCCGACCGATCCCCTGACAGACATCGGGTTCATCGGCCTGCTTACCCGGGTCTACGATCCCGGAATGCCTTCGATCTTTCCGCCAGAGCCCGAGGAAGAACTCGCCGCCTGACCCGCCTCAGGCGCGGTAACCGTCAAGGAAGATGCGGGCGATGCGATGCGCGTGACGGCGCGCGGCATCGCCTGTCAGCCCTTGGCCTGCCGCGATGGCACGGTTGCCCTGCATAGCGAGGACCAGCGCCTGCCGCGCCAGCCAGTCGCTATCGGCGTGCCCGCCTTCAGCTGCAATCCAGTCAGAAAGAGGATGCGCCCAGGGCGCCCTCACCATGTCGTGGATGGCACGCGCCAAGGCGGCATCGCGGCGTGACGCCGCCATTGCCGCGCGGTGCAGCGCGACCGACGCAGCGCCCGTCAGGCAAGCGCCCGCGGCGAAAAGGAATCGCTCGAGCGTGGCGACACCACCGCCGGGTTCGAGTGCGGGAGGCCGGGCGGCCACCGCGACCGATGCCGCCCGGTCCCGCAGCACTGCATCGAAAAGCCCGGCTTTATGGCCGAAGTGACGATAGAGCGTACCCCGCCCGACTTTCGCCTCGCTGCCGATGTCCGCAAGGCTGGCCGCCTCGTAGCCCGAACGGAGAAAGTGTGCGGCCGCCACGTCGAGCAGCCGACGAAGGTGCGGGGCGAACGATCCGGATTCTCCCGTGAAATCAGAGACGCCGTCCTGATCCGGCACTAACTGCGCCCTCTTCGGCATGCCGCGTATGCCGTCTGAGAACAATTCGGCGACACGCATGGATAGCAAGGCGCGGTGTTCTGGTGCGGGGGCGGGAAAGCCGAGCAACAGCGCAGGCCCTTCCACGGCGAGCGAACCGAAATCGAGCGCGTCCTCGATGCCCACCTCTTCGCGGCTTCCGCGCGCCAGCGACACCGCTTCGAGTGCCTGCCGCACGGGTTCCATCCGTGCCGACAGGCCAAGTTGCAACTCCGCCGCGAAATCCGGCATGCGTCCGCCAAGGCCCGCCGCGACCCAGAGCGGGCTCAGCAAACCACCGTCCACCGCCGCATCCAGGATCGCGCGCGCCATCCCCGCGAGCTCCTCGACCGGCGTCAGTCCGGCGCGATGAAGGGCCTCGGTGCGCGAGGCGAACTGCCCCGCCATATCGTCGAGCGCGGCGCGGAAAAGCGCCTCCTTGTCGGGAAAGTGGCGATAGATCGTTTCCTTGCTGACACCGGCAGTTCGGGCGATCGCGTCGATGCTGACCGCATCGAAGCCGTCCTTCACGAAAGCCGCACGCGACGCTTCGAGCAGGTGGCGCACGCGCGGCGAGACGCGATCCTCGCGCGCGGGCGCTTCGGCGAGTGCTGCGGCTGTCCGATCCATCGCCCGGGCTATAGCAGCGCCATTCGTGATTACGCCAGCGGGTGCTTGCCAAAAACCGAACGGTTCGATACCGTTCGGAAAAATGCAGGCGGTTTCCGCCAGTCAACGGGAGACGCAAAATGGATGACCTGCCCTACCTCGCCCGGGGCGTAATGCCCGTCGAAACGCCGTCGAGCGTTCTCGTCTCGTCGTCGAAGTACCTCAACAACCCGCGCCTGCGCGAATGGCTGGCGATGATCCTGCTGCGCAAGAACGGGCCCGACTTTCCCCCGCCCGCCGAGATGTACGAATTCCTGCCGATCCTCGAGGAATTGCGCGACCATGACAGGATAGAGGCGATGTTCGCCGAGGAACGGCGGGTCAATCCCGAATTGGACGCATGGCTTTCGGAAGGGTTCTATTCGACCTACGCGATCGAGGACTTCCGCCAGTTCGCACCGGGAACGCTGGGTGGGATCTTCTACCAGTGGATCACCGAGGGCAACTACGAGATCCAGATCACCCCCTGGCGCGAGCCGAAGAGCCAGCTCGAATTCTATAATCTGCGTTCCGGCCAGACACACGATTTCGAGCACATCCTGTGCGGCGGTGGCTTCAACTTCATGGGCGAACTGGTGCCCTACTGGTATCGCCTGACGAACGTGTTCAAGCACATCCGCAACCAGGAACTTGCCGCGGAACTGAGCATGATCCAGATCTTCGGCTCGCTGCGGTACACGGTGCGCACGATGCTCCATTATCCGCAGATCTGGATGACATGCGTAGATGCGATCCAGCGCGGGATGAAGGTTGGCCAGGAAAGCGACGCACTGTTCATGAAGAAGCTGGAACCGCATTTCCACCTTCCGCTGGAAGAGGCTCGCGCGGCGCTTGGCGTGCGCGGAGCAGTCGACGTCGATACCGAGATAGAGGGTGCGTTCTGGGCAGGGCGCGCGCCGCTTTCCGCGCTGACAGAGCGTATCGCCGCCGAGTAGGTCAGTGCCGGTGCCCGCGCGCTTCATGCGGCGCGCGGCCCGGACCGCGGTTGACAGCGCCCTTGCGACAAGTAAGTGAGTATTCATGGCAAGGCAGCGCATTCCCGGCAACGAACGCCGGGCCCAGATCGTGACCGCGGCACGCCGCGTCTTCTCCCGGCATGGATACGACGGCGCCAAGACCCTCCAGATCGCGCGGGAGGCCAATGTCTCCGAAGCGCTCGTCTATCGCCACTTCCCGAGCAAGCTAGCGCTCTATCGCGCGGTGCTGCGTCAGGTTTTCATCGAGCAAGACGAACGCTGGCGCGAGCAGGGCATCAGGGCCGATGGCACGATGGCATTGGCCGCCGCGATTCACACGTTCATCGCCGCCAGCGTGCACGATGCCGATGATCCCCAGCGGATCGACACGCATCGAATGACGCTGGCCAGCCTGGCTGGGGACGGGTCCTATGCCAGCCTCATCTATCGCCGCTCGCAGCGTCGGAACATCAGCGCGATGGAAGCCGCATTTGCCTCGTCCCGTGCCGACGGCGGCATGCAGGGCGAGCCGATTTCGGTTTCGGCCTCGGCCATGTTCGTGGAACACGTCGGCTCGATGATAGCCGCCATCCGGGCGCTTCCGCAGGGCGCGCAACCCTATGGCATCGAGGGCGACGAACTGGTCCGCCAGGCCACATGGTTCTGCCTGCGCGGCATCGGCATGACCGACGCGGCAATCGCCACTTATTTCGCGAAGGCGGCAGCCTGAGGGCCACCGCCTTCCCTTAAATCAGGCCGCGACCGGCGCGATGACCGCGTATTCTTCCAGCCTCGGCTTCGCCATCGCTTCAGCGAAGGCATCGTAGGACCAGGGCCAGCTTGCCGGCACGCCCTCGGCATCGAGATACCAGCTCGTGCAGCCCGATCCGAAAATGGTCTTCTTGGCCGCGGCAATACGCCGCTCCTCATAGGCGGCGTGCGCCTCGGGCTTTGGCGCGACCGCACTCGCCTCCCCGCTGCGCAGCAGGTCGATGAGCTGGTCGACATAGTCCCACTGTCGCTCGGCAATGTCGATCAGCGAGAAATTGCCGACCGGGCCTGTCGGACCGTTGAGCATGAAGAAGTTGGGGAAGTGCGGCAGCGTGACCGCATAGTGCGCGGTCGGGCGGCGTTCCCAGAATGCGTCGAGCGTGACGCCGTCTCCGCCCGTCACGCCAGCGGGGCGGATGAAGCGATCGGCCTGGAAGCCCGTTGCAAGGATCAGGGTATCGAGTTCGTGGAACGTGCCGTCAGTCATGCGCACGCCCTTGGGTTCGATCCGCGCGATGCGGCCCGTCTCGACGAAGACCGAGGGATGCTGCACTTCCTCGTAGTAGCACCACGAATAGATCAGGCGCTTGCAAGCCGCGCGGTAGTTCGGGCGCAGCTTTTCCTTCAGTTCCGGATCGCGGATCGATTGTTCGAAGTGGACCCGGCAGACCTCCTCGATCTCGCGCATCTTCGGCCCGTCGATATCGGTGATGGCGTCGGTGAACCGCCGCACATTGCCGATGTACTCGTCGGCAAAGCGGATGGCGTCGATCAGCGCGGGATCGCGGCGGAAGGCCTCGCGATCCTCCTCGCTGTACGTGAAGTAAGGCACCGGCATCACCCACTGGGGCGAACGCTGGAAGTGCACCAGCCTCTCGACCTGCTTGTTGATCGCCGTCACGATCTGGATGCCGGTCGACCCCGAACCGATGAGGCCCACGCGCGCGCCCTCGATAGGGGCAGTGTCATCCCATCGCGCGGTATGGAAGGCTGGCCCCTCAAAGGTCTCCAGCCCCTCGATTTCCGGCAGGCGCGGATGATGCAGCACGCCGGAAGCGGCGATGACGACGTCGTACTCCTCGCGCAGGCCATCCGCCGTGGCCAGCGTCCAGAGATGGCGCGCCTCGTCCCAGTCCAGCCCCACGACTTCGCTGTTGAAGCGGATCGAAGGACCGATCCCGTACTTATCGACGACCTTCTCGAAATAGGTCTGGATCTCGCCGCCCGTCGCATAGGAGGCCCGCCATTCGGCATAGGGTTCGAAGCTGTAGGTATAGGCGTGCGACGGAACGTCGCAGGTGAGACCGGGATAACGGTTCTCGCGCCACGTTCCCCCGATCTTCGCGGCCTTCTCGAAAACGGTGAAGTCCTCGCCCCGCTCCTTCAGCTTGATCGCGGCAAGGATGCCCGCCATCCCCGCACCGACGATGGCGTACTTCAACTTGCGCTGGCCTTGCATGGTCATTCGTGATTCCTCTTCCCGGAACGTGTCCTTGAAAACCGAAGTGCCATGCGACGGCGCGCCCTACATCACCCGAAGGGATTATGCCGTTTCAGGCAAGCAGCGCGCCGCCGTTCACGTGGATGACCTGCCCATTGATCCAGCGCCCGTCGTCCGACAGCAGCAGTGCGACCATCGCCGCGATGTCCTCAGCCCTGCCAAGTCGCGTGCTTCGCGTCTGGGCGATACAGCGGTCGATCCACTCGGGCGGCACTTCACCCTTGGCCTCCAGTTCGGGTGTCATGACAAAGCCCGGCGCGACCGCGTTCGAAGTCAGCCCCTGCTTCCCCCACCGACTGGCGACGTGGCGCATCAGGGCATTGAGGCCGCTCTTCGAGGCCGCATAGGACGGCCGTTCCGGCTCTCCGGCAATCGATGCGCTCGAACTGGTATAGACGATAGCCCCTCGCCCGCTTTCCAGAAGGTGCGGGAGGGCCGCCCGGGTGCAAAGCAGATGGCCGCGCAGATTAACGTCGATCGTGCGGTCAAAAACGGCGAGGTCGACGTCCAGGGCATCGGAATCCTGAAAGATGGTGCGCAGGTCTGCAGCGTTGACATGACATCCATCAAGCCCGCCCAGACGCTCGACAGCCGCCGCGAAGCACGCCTTGACCGATGCCTCGTCTGTGATGTCGACGGAAAGCGCGAATGCTTCGTGTCCCGCGTTCGCCATTTGCCCGGCAACGGCATTGGCGGCCTCAAGGTTCACGTCGGCGACACAGACCCGCGCCCCCTCCTCGCAGAGGCGCTTCACCGTTGCCGCACCGATGCCGGTTCCTGCACCGACCACGACAATCGCCCTGCCGCCCAACCTCTCCATGAACTGCTCTCCTTTTCCTCTACGCACGTATGTCATCCCACGGCACCCCATACAATAATTTCGTAGATCAAATGAGGATCTATTTCGCAATTATTGCGATCAAGGAAGGACACCCACGACTTTCGCGCGGTTGACCTGCCGCCAGCTTGCGAAAAACGGGCGCTCACACGTGGATTTACCGGCCGTTTGCGGACTATATTCTGGTTGACTGACGCAATTGCGCTGCGCAAACCGCGCGACGTTGCCAACAGGGCATGATGCCATCGAGGTGGAATGGGCCAGATTTTCAGCTTTGACGCGACGGACGTATCGATCATCCGCGAGTTGCGAGCGAACGGGCGTGCGAACAACCAGCAGATAGCCGAGAAGCTTGGGCTGACGGCGACGACCGTTTCGACCCGCATCCGCCGCATGGAGGATGCCAACCAGTTGCGCGTGGTCGCGGTCTCGGATTTCTCCGCCCACGGCTTCAACGTGCTGCTGCGCATCTCGGTCGAGGTTGACGGGCGGCCCGCTTCCGAAGTGGCGCAGGACCTGGCCGTGCTGCCCGAAGTGGTCGCCGCGCACATGGTCACCGGCCGCTACGACATCGACATGCTCGTCGCGCTGCACGATTTCGACAACCTGTCGGACTTCCTCCTCGACAAGCTCTCGGGCGTGCGCGGCATCCGCACGCTGACGCCTGCGATCGTGGTCGACATCATCAAGTACCAGTTCGACGTGGCCCCCATCGAAAGCCGCGTCGGCACCGGGGGAGCCGCCTGATGGCCGGGATCCAGCTCGACGCGCTCGACCGCCAGCTGGTCGACATGCTCGCTCTCGACGCGCGCATCTCCAACCGCAAGATCGCCGCCGAACTCGGCGTCACCGAAGGCACCGTGCGCGGCCGCATCAAGCGCCTGCAGCAGGATGGCCTGATCGCGTTCACCGCGATCACCGGCTTCGAGATGGGCAAGCTCGCCCGCCTCGCCTTCATCAACGTCCAGGCCGACGTCGACCGCGTGCGCGAGGTCGCCCAGGTCATCGCCGATGTCCCCGGCGTCAACGCGGTGCTGATCACGATGGGTCAGTTCAACATCACCGCGATGAGCCTGATCGACGAACTCGACACCCTCGTCGAACTCGCCTCCGACCACATCCTCGCCATCGACGGCGTGCACCACGTCGAAACCTCGATCGCGGTCAAGACCGTCAAGTACAACGCCAGGATGGCCAAGATCACCAAACCCGCCACCATCGACGACGAGGACTGAAAAGGCCGCGCCCGGCGCGGCGGACAGCGGTGCGTGGGCGGGTGCGCGGCCGCATGCACTCAAGCGGTCAGAGGAAATAGTCGGCGTTGTCCGCACCCATCAGGACGTTCGCATAGTTGCGGGCGAAGCCGACCGGATTGTTGGCCACGTGCGCGCGCGACATGCGCACGTCGTGCCACAGATCCTGCATCTCGCTGCCCAGATAGACCGAGCGCCCTCCGGCGACGTCCATCAGCAGGTTCATCGCCTCGATGCAGCGGTCGGCGACAAGGCTCGCCTGGTAGCGATAGCGCACGCGGTCGAGCAGCGCAGGCTGCCAGTCCGCTGCCTCCATCGCCCTGAAATTGCTGACCATCACGGTCAAGCATTCTTCCGCGAGGTTCGATGCACGCGCGATGCGATCAAGCACGTCGGGATCGGCTGCGCTCTTGCTCATGTCGGTCGACGCAATGCCCACCCGGTCGCGGAACAGCGCGATCGCATGACGCACAGCGCCGACCGCGCTCATGTTCACCACGCGGATGAAGACTTGCGCCCAGGGCAGGTCATAGACCGGGTTGGTCTGGTGATGGACCGAATTGAACCCGTCCATCTGCTTGTGCGTGCGATGCGCCGGCACGAAGACGGGCGTATCGATCACGATGTCGTTCGACCCGGTGCCCTGAAGGCCCATCGTGCGCCAGGTGTCCTCGATGCGATAGTCGCCGGCGGGTACAAGGAACGTACGGTGCCCCTCGCCCGCAACGATTCCGCCCAGCAGCACCCAATTGCAATGCAGGCACCCGCTCGACCAGCCCCAGCGCCCGGAGAGCATGAAGCCGCCATCGACCTGTTCCACTTTCGCCCCAACCGGGTTGTAGGAACTGGAGATCATGGCATCGGGACCATCGGCGAAGACTTCGCCTTGCGTCTTCGGATCCATCAGCGCGATCTGGTAATTGTGCACGGCAACGATGCCAAGGGCCCATGCGGTGCTCATGTCGCGCTCGGCAATCGCGATCTGGTCGAGGAAGAAGTCCTGCGGCTTGCCCTCGCGTCCACCAAAGGCGGCGGGAGTGAAATGCCGGAAGAAACCTTCGCCGCGCAGGGCCTCGACCACTGCGTTCGAAATGCGGCGCGCGATGCGGCCTTCGGCCGCCTTGGCGGCGACAAGGTCCAGCGTTTCAGCGGACACAGCCATGTATTTCTCCCTGTGGGTGCGTAGCTGGAATCGCTATCAGCTTCGCATAACGCGTTCTCAATTCCGTGATAACCGAAGCATCATATTTTTTGCACGAACAAAATAACGCCCTTACCCAAAAGTGCAGGAAAGTCAGGAAAGCGGCGGCGCGATGCACGCTCGCCCTGCCGCCACCACCGGGCCTCATCCTGCGACAAGATGAAGACCCCCTTTGACAGGCGCGATCCTCTATGTAAGTGAATACTTATTATATGCAGGGAGAGTATCCGTGACAGCCTCGATTCTAGCCGAAGACCGCATCACCCTTACCCCTATGGCCGATTCGCCCGAGCTGGCCCGCGCGCTTGACGACGCCAACGTTCCCACGCTGCTGGCAGCATATGCCTACCTCACGCACGATGCCGATTTTCTCGAACGGTTCGCGCCCCACATCCGGCCGGCGTATTCCAATCCGCCGACCGACATCCCGGAAGATATTGCCGACGAATTGCGCATTCGCATTCGCCGGCTCCTGACCACCGGCGATGGACTTGCCGACAGCACACCGTCCGACGCGCTCGTCCAGCGCATAATGTCGGTAACCGTCGGTGAGCCGGTGGAGGACGAGTTCCTCGAACTCGTCTACGACCAGTGCGGTTTCCGTCCGTGGATCGATCGTAGCAAGGTTGCCGGACGAAAGACGCCGAAGGCGGGCTTCAAGGTCCTGGTCATCGGCGCGGGCATGACCGGAATGGCCGCCGCGACAAAGCTGCGCGAGGCTGGCTACGACTTCGTGGTGATCGAGAAGAACGCCGATGTCGGCGGCACCTGGTACGAGAACCGCTACCCCGGCGTCGGCGTCGACACGCCCAGCCACTTCTACAGCTTTAGTTGGGAAATCTGGCCCCAGTGGTCACATTACCATCCCCATGGGGCGGACATGCAGCGCTACATGCTTGCGGTCGCCGACAAGTACGACTTGCGCCGCGACATACGCTTCCAGACCACCGTCGAGCGCCTGGTCTGGGACGAGAAAACCTGCATGTGGACGGTCACCGTTCGCAATTCCGCCGGTGCCTGCGAAGACATCGTCGTCAACGCGGTCATCAACGGCCACGGTCCGGTCAATCGCTACAAGATGCCCGACATCCCCGGCCTTGCCGATTTCAACGGACCTGTCGTCCACACCGCGAACTATCCTTCCGACCTCGACCTCAAGGGCAAGCGTGTCGCGGTCATCGGGACGGGCGCAAGCTCGGCCCAGCTTTGCGGTGCGATCGCCGCCGAAGTGGCCGAGCTGACCGTCTACCAGCGAACCAAGCACTGGGTGATCTACAATCCCGAAATCGCGCACGACGTCAGCGAAGGGATGAAGTGGGCCCTGGCCAACATCCCCACCTTCAAGGAATGGTTCCGCTTCCGCGTCTACTGGTCGGCCGCCGATGGCTTGTTCGCCAACGTCCTCAAGGACCCGGCGTGGGAAGGCAACATGCAGGCCGTCTCCGAAGGCAACGAGATGACCCGCCAATACGCGCTTTCGTACATGCACGCAAAGTTTGCGGACCGCCCCGACCTCATCGAGAAGCTGACCCCAGACTTCCCGATCTTTTCCAAGCGGATCATCCTCGACAATGGCTGGTTCGATGCGCTGGCGCGGCCCAACGTCCATCTGGAGGACAAGGGCATTGCCCGCATCCTGCCGAACGGGATCGAGGCTCCCGACGGTTCCGTCTTCGAATGCGATGTCATCATCTGCGCGACGGGTTTCAACGTGTCGAAGATGGTCGGCGATCTCGAGATCAAGGGCACCGGCGGGCGCGATCTTGGCGAGGAATGGGGCGATGAGGACCCGCGCAGCTATCTCGGCATGTGTGTGCCGGGCTACCCCAACTACTTCCACACCGTGGGGCCGAACAGCGCGCCCAACCACGCCGCCGGCCAGAACCTCATTTCCGAAGCCCAGGTCAACTGGATCATCGAGGCTCTCGACCGCGTCAACGAAGCCGGCGCGCGAGCATTCGAGGTTCGGCAGGACGCGTTCGACGCGTGGAACCGCAAGGTCGACGAGCGGATGCCGCAGATGATCTGGACCCATCCGCGCGCCAATTCCTACTACAACAACTCGAAGGGGCGCGTTTTCCTCTCCTGGCCATGGCGCCTGGTCGACTTCTTCAACGCCACACGGCGCCCGGAAGAGGGCAGCTACAGGCTTATCGCGTAACTGCGGATGGCCGGTTCCGCGCAACGGCCTTGCGTGGAACCGGCGTTTGGCCCTAACTCCACCGCGTGACCAAACGGACCCGCCTTACCGCAAAAGACCGTAAAGCACTCATTCTGGCCAACGCCCGCGCAATTTTCGCGCAGAACGGCTATGAAGCCGCGCGAACACAGGATATTGCGCGACGTTCCGGCGTGTCCGAAGCGCTTATGTATCAGCACTTTCCGTCCAAGGAGGCGCTTTACCGTGCGGTCCTGCGCGAAGTCATCCGCGAGCAGGATGAAAGCTACGCAGCCCTCGTAACACGGGAATTGGATGGCCGCGCCGTAGTGCGCAACGTCAGGGCCTATTTCCAGATCGTCGTGGGCCAGACGGAACCACGCTTCAAGGATGGGTTCCGGCTGCTTCTGGCCAGCCTGCTGGTCGATACAAACTTCGCCACGCTGGTCTACCGTCGTGCCCAGAGGCTGATGAACCGCCGCATCGCCCGCGCGCTCGAGAACGCCCGAGAGACGGGAGACATCGTTGGTCGCAAGATTTCAGTCGCCAATACGTCGCTGTTTACCGAACATATCGGCACTGTGCTCAACGTCCTTGCCACCAATATCGAACGCTCGCCTTACGAGGGCAACGCTGAAGACCTGATCCGCGATGCGGTATGGTTCTGCTGCCGCGCCGTGTGATTTACGGACGAAGCTATCGAACGCCATCTGTGCGACTGACGTCGCCACCGCGTCTCGCGTGCCAAGCGATGCGGGGTGCGCATATGGTACATTCACACGGTCAGACAGTCTGGACAAACGGAATCCCCGCCCACGCCGGTTTGCCTCAGTTGGTAATACAGTTCGCTCGCGGTCGTTCTGGGCGGAAGTGGGATAGCGTCAGGCTTCATCGCATCACGCAGGTCGCGCAGGGCCAGTTCCAGGCGATTCGTCGTCACGCAGCGGCAACCCACTGGCGATGGCTCCCGCTCCGATGACCGCAATCCGCATCAGGATGAGCCTTGCGCGATGTCCGTCTGCCTGGCCACAAAGCATGAAGATGAGGGTGAGCTCATCGGTCGCCATCAAGCCGTCGGGCGCCGCCAAGGCACCGGAGACAAGGCCGCACGCAAGAGTTCGAGAAAAACAGCCGTGCGCCGACTGCGTCCATGGCGAGCGTGAAGAAGGGCGACGACGTCGGCAGAAGGTGCGGACCAATCAGGCAAAATCTCGCGCAAGGTGCCGGCCGCAATGTCCGCCGCAACGTCCCATTCGCTGCGGACCATTATGCCTAGCCCCGCTCGCGCCCAATCCCGTACAATTTCCCCGTCGTTACTGGACATCGCGGGTCTTGCCCGAACCGTCACCCGTCCTTTCGAGGCATGTGTAAAGCGCCAAAGCGTGACGTCCTCGTTGTTTTCGCGCAATGACAGGCAGCTGTGGGCGGCAAGATCCTCTGGCGTTCGGATCGGCTCATGGCTCTCGATATAGTCTGGTGAGGCGCACAGGATACGCCGGTTCTGCGCAAGCGTCGTCACCAGCCGGTCGCTTTCGGGAAGGGAGCCGATGTGGACCACGATGTCCCAACTTTCGGTTACCTGCCGTACGGGATTGTCCGAAAGGTCGAGCGTAATCGTCGTCGCCGGATTGGCCTTTGCAAAGGCTTCAACAACCGGACTTACGTGTCGCCTCCCAAAACCGTACGGCGCAGCCACGCGAAGGTGCCCCCTCACCTTGTTGGTTCGGCTTGCCAGTCGCTCCGCCAGTTCCTCCATCGCGCCGATGATCTGCATCCCCTCGGTCGCGATCAGTTCACCCTCGTCGGTCAGGCTAAGTCCACGCGATGTACGATCGACGAGCATCACTCCCACGCGCGCTTCGAGCGCGCGAAGCCGCTGGGTTACTGCGGGCGGGGTCACATTCAGGCTACGGGCTGCCTCCGCCAGCGACGGTGAGCGCGCCAACACGCGAAAGAAGATCAGGTCTTCGGTCGTAATCATTAGGTCCGACCTTAATCCATTATGCAGAAAAGGTTAATTGCAGCGTTCATGGTTTGGCATAATAAAAATGGCCTGACAACCGGACCTCCGCTGCATTCAGGGCGGCAACAAAGCATGAAGGCAGGACCGATGGAAATGAACGCCTGCGAGCGCCTTTACATCGATGGCGATTGGGTGGAACCCGCCCGCCCCGCCCCGCCGATCCCGGTAATCAATCCTGCAACCGAAATGGCGTGCGGCTCAGTCAGGCCCGGAAGCGCGCTCGATGTCGATCGCGCGGTGGCAGCGGGGCGCCGGGCATTTGCGTCATTCTCCGTGAGCCCTGCGCAGGAGCGTATTGCCCTGCTCGGCAGAATTCTCTCCCTGATGGAGGAAAGGGCGGAAGCTCTCGCTCAGGCCGTCACGCTGGAAATGGGGTGCGCAATCTCGTTTTCTCGTACGGCTCAGGTACCTTTCGGTGTCGCCCATGTTCGCGCAGCACTCAAAGTGCTGCATGACTTCCCGTTCCTCACTCCACAGGGTTCCACCGCGATCCTGCGTGAACCCATCGGCGTCTGCGGGCTCATCACGCCGTGGAACTGGCCGCTGTACCAGATCACGGCGAAGCTTGCGCCGGCGCTTGCCGCAGGGTGCACCGTTGTGTTGAAGCCCAGCGAGCTGTCGCCGTTCAGCGCGGCGCTGCTGGCGCAGATCGTCCACGATGCCGGCACACCGGCTGGCGTATTCAACATGGTGACCGGCACCGGCCCCGGGGTGGGAGAGGCCATCGCTGCGCATGGCGACATCGACATGGTCTCGATAACCGGCTCGACGCGTGCGGGTGTGCTTGTCGCCCAGGCTGCCGCGACCACGGTAAAGCGGGTAACGCAGGAGCTAGGTGGCAAGTCGCCGAACATCCTGCTCGACGATGCCGATTTCGAGCGGGTCGTTCCCCTAGGCATCGCGGCGGGCATGCGCAACGTCGGCCAGTCCTGCAGCGCGCCGACGCGCATGCTGGTGCCGCGCCATCGCCTGACCGAAGTGGAGCAGCTTGCCGCGAATGCCGCCAACGCGCTCGTTGTCGGGGATCCGCTGGCCGAAGCGACGGACCTCGGACCGGTTGCCAACAGCCGCCAGTTCGACAAGGTCCAACAGATGATCGCCGTCGGCCAGGCCGAAGGCGCCCGTCTGCTGTGTGGCGGCCCCGGCAGGCCCGAAGGGCTGGATCGCGGCTTCTTCTGCAGGCCGACGGTATTCACCTGCGATGATCCGGCGATGCGCGTAGCGCAGGAGGAGATCTTCGGGCCGGTGATCTGCGTGATCCCCTACGACGATGACGACCACGCCGTCCGCATTGCCAATGACACGATCTACGGGCTCGGCTCGCACGTCCAGTCCGCAGATATCGACCGCGCACGAACTGTGGCGGCAAGGATCCGGGCGGGGCAGGTCCACATCAACCATCCCGCCTGGGACGGGCATGCAGCCTTCGGCGGTTACAAGCAGTCTGGAAACGGGCGTGAATATGGGCGTTTCGGCCTGGAGGAATACCTCGAGACCAAGGCCGTTCTGGGATACTTCCCCCAGTGAGCACGGGCCCGATCAGTCGCCGCGTTGCGCTCGGCGCGGTCGCCGGTGCAGGCGCGGCCGCGCTCGGCGGCAGACTGTTGATGCGACAGCCCCCGGGCGACCTGCCGCATCCAGCCAGCGAAGGCGGGCGCAAATCCACGCCTCGCCCCGGCGGACGCATCCGCGTGGCGAGCACATCGACATCGACTGGCGACACGCTCGACCCTGCCAAGGGCGCGGTGAACACGGACTATGTCCGCCACTTCATGCTCTACAGTGGCCTGACCGAGTTCGACCGCGACCTGAGCGCGCGCCCGGCCCTTGCCGAGAGCATTTCGAGCGACGACCAGAAAGTCTGGACAATCAGCCTGCGCAAGGGTGTGACGTTCCACGACGGGAAGTCGTTCACAGCAGACGACGTCGTATATTCGCTGCAGCGCCACAAGGACCCCAAAGTGGGGTCCAAGATGTCGGACATCGCGAAGCAGTTCGCGTCTGTCGAAGCTCTGGGCCGCAACATGGTGAGGATCGTCCTGACCGGGCCTAACGCCGATCTCCCCATCATCCTTGCGCAATCACACTTCCTGATCGTGCCGGCGGACATCCAGGATTTCAGCGCGGGCAACGGCACGGGGCCCTATCGGTTGGCCGAATTCAAGCCGGGAGTGCGCACGGTGGTCCGCCGCAGCCCGGACTTCTGGAAACCGGGCAAACCCTATCTCGACGAGATCGAGCTTATCGGCATTCAGGACGAGATCAGCCGGGTCAACGCGCTTCTTTCGGGCGACGTACAGTTGATCAACGCGGTCAATCCGCGTTCGACGCGTCGCATCCTGGCATCGCCGGAGCACGGTATCGTCGAAACCAAATCAGGGCTCTATACCAATCTCGTGGCCCGTCAGGACCGGTTGCCGACGGGTAATCCCGATTTTACAGCAGCGCTCAAGCACCTTGTCGACCGGCCGCTCGTCAACCGCGCCCTGTTCCGCAATTACGGTACGATCGGCAACGACCAGCCGCTGCCACCATCGCACCAGTACTTCCGTGCGGACCTGCCGCAGACCGCGCTCGATCTGGACCGTGCGAAATGGCATCTGCAGCGCTCTGGGCTCACGGGAATTCGCTTGCCTGTCTACGCCTCGACCGCCGCCGAAGGTTCGGTGGACATGGCCTCGATCCTGCAGGAATTCGGCGCGAGGATCGGACTGGATCTTGCGGTGAATCGGGTCCCGGCGGACGGTTACTGGTCTACCCACTGGATGAAGCACCCGTTGTTCTTCGGAAACAGCAACCCGCGGCCGACCGCCGACCTCATTTTCAGTCTCTTCTACAAGTCCGATGCCACCTGGAATGAATCAGGTTGGAAGGACCCGCGCTTCGACAGCCTGGTGATCGAGGCGCGCGGGGAGGCGGACCATGAGCGGCGTAAGCAGCTATACGGCGAGATGCAGGGTCTGGTCCGTGACCATTGCGGCAGCGTGATCCCCGTCTTCATCAGCCTTCTGGACGGACACGACCGGCGCCTGAAAGGGCTCTACCCCGTGCCGCTTGGCGGTTTCATGGGATACACGTTTGCCGAACACGTCTGGTGGGACGCGTGACGACGTTAAGTCCGAGATTATCTCAACATACAGGTTTCGTTAATTGTGAAATGTGAGCCGCAGATGCAGTCTCGCACGACAGGACCAGGAAGGACAACAGGACGTGAGCGCGACCGACACACTAGACAAGACTGGCACCCAGACTTCCGCTGTCCGGCTTGGCGATCTCGAAACGCCCTGCCTCGTTCTTGATGCCGACCGCATGGATCGCAACATAGCCCGCCTTCGCGACCGCATCGCCGGCCTTGGCGTGACCTTGCGCCCGCACCTCAAGACTGCGAAGTCGGTCGAAGTCGCGCGACGCGTGATGGCCACCAGCGAGGGACCGGCCACCGTCTCGACACTGAAGGAGGCCGAGTTCTTCGCCGATGCCGGCGTGCGCGACATCATCTATGCGGTGGGAATTGCGCCGTGGAAGCTCGCCAAGGTAATCGAACTGCGCAAGCGCGGTGTGGACCTGGCCGTGGTTCTGGACACTGTGGAACTGGCGCAGGCTGTCGCCGCGGCTTCGCGCGAGAGCGGGATGGCGATCCCCGCATTGATCGAGATCGACTGCGACGGCCACCGCTCCGGCGTTTTGCCGCGAGATTCCGAGCGACTGCTGGCGATCGGCAAGGCCCTGGTCGAGGGGGGTGAACTGCGCGGCGTACTTACGCACGCCGGCGGCAGCTATGCCGCGCGCGGAGAAGAAGCCTTGCGGAACGCGGCGGAGGAAGAGCGAGCCAGCGTGGTGAACGCTGCGGCAATCCTGCGTGACGCCGGGTTGCCCTGCCCCGTCGTCAGCGTCGGCTCCACGCCGACCGCGCACCATGCCACCGACCTGACAGGCGTGACTGAAGTGCGCGCGGGCGTGTTCGTGTTCTTCGATCTCGTAATGACCGGCATCGGAATTTGCACGGTGGACGACATCGCCATCTCGGTGCTGGCAACCGTCATCGGCCACCAGCGCGAAAAGGGCTGGATACTGGTCGATGCCGGCTGGATGGCAATGTCGCAGGATCGCGGCACAGCGAAGCAAGTGGTCAACCAGGGCTATGGCGTCGTCTGCAAATGCGACGGCACGCCCTACGCGGACCTGATCCTGGCAGACGCCAACCAGGAACATGGCATCATCATGGTGCGCCCCGGATCGGACGGTACGCTACCCGATCTCGCCATTGGCGACCGGGTGCGGATTCTGCCCAACCACGCCTGCGCCACGGGCGCGCAGCATCGTCGCTACAACGTCGTTCACGGCACCTCGGACGTGGTGACCGGCGAATGGCAGCGCTTTGGAGGCTGGTGATGAATGATCGTATTTCCCCTGTCGCGACGGCAAAGGCACCAGCAGCGGCTGGACATTATTCGCAAGGCTTGCGTGCCGGAGCGACGCTCTACGTCTCCGGGCAATTGCCGATCAGTGCGGACAAGTCGCCGCTGGAAGACATGTCCTTTGCCGGGCAGGCGCGCCAGGCCGTTGCCAACATGCTGGCGATTGTCGAGGCTGCAGGCGGCAGTTCCGCCGACCTGTGCCGCGTGACCGCCTATATAGTCGGGGTCGAGAACTGGCCCGAGTTCAATCGCGTCTATGCCGAGATGCTCGGCGATGCGAAGCCCGCTCGCACAGTCGTGCCGGTAGCAGAGCTGCATTACGGATATCTGGTCGAGGTCGATGGCATTGCGCTGATCGGCGATTGACGCGCCCACCCGCCAGAAGCGGGCTGACAAGGGGAGCGAACATGGCAACTGCAGTTAACCACGCGCATCGACCGAACACCGCACCGCCTGCTGCCGGTTCGATGCCCGCAACGCGCCTGCAGAGCATCGATGCGCTGCGCGGCCTGGTCATGGTCTTCATGCTGCTCGACCATATCCGTGAGACATGGTTGCTCTACATGCCAGTGGGCGACCCGGTCGATGCAAGAACGGTTTTGCCCGCCCTTTTCTTCACGCGCATCACCAGCACGCTCTGTGCGCCGATCTTCGTCGCCCTGACCGGCCTTTCCGCCTACCTGTTCAGCCGCCGGCACACCTTGGCAGAGACCAGCGATTTCCTGCTGCGGCGAGGTGCTTTCCTTGTCCTTCTCGAACTGACGCTGGTCAACTTCTCCTGGCGGGCCGAATTGCCCTTTCACTTCGTGTTCCTGCAGGTGATCTGGGCAATTGGCCTGTGCATGATCGTCCTTGCAGGCCTTATCCATCTGGGACGCGGCGCCGTGCTGCTGCTCGGCCTTGCCATCGTGCTGGGGCACAACCTGCTCGACCCGATCGCCTTTTCGCCCGACAGTCCTATGTTCGTGCCCTGGGCGATCCTGCACGACCGGGCGCAGATCGACCTTGGCGGCGTGATCGTGAAATTCAACTATCCGATCCTGCCCTGGATCGGCGTCATCTGCCTGGGCTGGTCGGCTGGCTGCTGGTTCGCAGACGTTGACCCTGCCCTGCGTGCCCGTCGGCTGAAGATCTCCGGATTGGCAATGCTGGCGGGTTTCGTCGTGCTGCGCGCGTTGAACTTTTATGGCGATGCTCCGTGGTTTGTTGTTGCCGACAGCCCATTGCGCACGGTCATGAGCTTCCTTGCCCTGACCAAGTATCCGCCATCGCTGCTGTTCCTGCTCCCGACGCTTGGCACGGGTCTGCTGCTGCTGATCGCCTTCGAGAAGGGCAATGCATCCCGCCTGACCCACTGGCTGGCCGTGATGGGTGGCGCGCCCATGTTCTTCTACCTGTTCCACCTCTATCTACTGCGGGTCCTCTACCTGATCGCCCGCGCGACCTGGGGGACCAACCATGGTGACGTGTTTGGCGTGGACTCCATCGCATGGGTCTGGGTCTGGTTCGCCGGTCTTCTCGTACCGCTCTATTTCCCCACACGCTGGTTCTCTGACCTGAAAAAGCGTCGGAAGGACATCTGGTGGCTCAAGTACCTCTGACCATTCCATGCAAGGCAAAGACATGCATCCTTTAGTCCAGTCCGTCGTCAGCGACGAGCGCTTGCCCGACGCAGTGGACGTCGTCGTGGTCGGGGGCGGGATCGTTGGTACGGCATCTGCCTATTATCTGGCGCGGCGCGGGCTTTCGGTCGCGCTGGTCGAAAAAGGGCATATTGGCTGCGAGCAATCCAGCCGCAGCTGGGGTTGGTGCCGGCTGCAGAACCGCGACCGGCGAGAGATGCCTCTCTCGCTACTGTCAATGCGGCTGTGGGACGAGCTGGCGGGAGAGATCGGCCAGGATCTGGGATTCCGTCGGTGCGGGCTGGTCTATACCACGGACGACGAGAAGATGCTCGCCGGGTGGGAAGCATGGCGTCCCGTCGCCATGGAGTTCGGCGTAGAGACCCACATGCTGAATGCCGCTCAGGCTGCGGGACGCGTGCCCGAAACGCGCCGGAAATGGGTGGGCGGCCTTCATTCGGTGAACGATGGCAAGGCCGAGCCCTCCCTTGCCGCACCCGTTCTCGCCGAAGGCGCACGCAAGCTCGGTGCAACGATTCACCAAGGCTGCGCGGCGCGCGGAGTGGACATGACGAACGGGCGCGTGACCGGGCTGCACACGGAGCGCGGCACCATTCGCGCTGACGCGGTGCTGTGTGCTGCCGGCGCTTGGGCATCGGCTTTCATGCGCCGCGAAGGAATCACCTTCCCGCAGGCAAGCGTGCGGCAGACGGCGCTCAGGACGAAGCCGACTGTCAATGTCGGCGAGGTTGTCTATTGCCCCGACCTCGCGATGACCCGGCGACTCGACGGAAGCTATACTGTCGCGATCAGCGGCAGAGTAACGCTCGAATTGACGCCACAGGGCCTGCGCTTCTCGCGCGAGTTCATGCCGCAGTTCATCCAGCGCCTGAAGGCCGTGCAGATGGGAGTTTCGGCGTCCTTCGTGAACGGTCCGGAATCGATTGAGGCAGTATTCGGTAGCGATCCTGCATTCTTCGAGAAAACCCGTGTACTCGATCCAGCGCCCAACGGCAGGCTGGTAAAAGCGATTCTCAGCAATCTGCGCGGTACGTTCCCGCAGCTTGCGGGGGTCGAGATAGATTCCGCGTGGGGCGCCTATGTCGATTGTACGCCCGATGCCGTCCCGGTTGTTTCATCGATGAACTCGGTCGCCGGCCTCTTTCTCGCTGCGGGCTGCTCGGGGCACGGCTTCGGCCTCGGTCCGGGAATCGGCTATCTGGCCGCTGAGCTGGTGGCCAACGAAGCGCCAAGCGTTGATCCGACCCATTTCCGCCTTGAACGCCTGATCGACGGTTCGCGGATAAAGGTCGGCTCGCTTTAACTCGGCGGTATGTCGATGCCTGGGGGTCAGCGCGCGAGGGTCGGGTGCGGCAGCACCGGTGCGCTGGTCTGATCAAGTGACCGAACGAAGGTTCGCAGCAGGTCGCGCTGGATGGCCATGGCCTGGGGGGCCGTCGCCTTCCTGCCCGATAGGCTTTCGAGCAGAGGCGATGCCCAGAAGAAGCCGAACAGCATGTTGAAGATGGCGACAATCTGTACCCCGAGCGCTTCTTCGGAGGATGGCAGCCCGGCCTTTTCGTTCATTTTCCGACCATAGCCGATCATGCGATGCAGCCAGTCGAGCCCGACAGGATCGGGTTCCGAATCCGACGAGATCGCCGCGCGTATCAGGAGTCTCGCGATATTCGGATGCGCCGCGAGCAGATCGGTAATGTGATCGGTCAAGTCGCTGAAGTCCGAGTTCGGGCGCATCAGAATCTCGTCCATGAGATCGATCATCGGCTTGAGAGCGCGCTCGTAGACTTGTCGGTAGAGGTCCTCCTTGCCGGAGAAATGCTTGTAAAGCCCGGGCTGCTGCAGCCCGACCTGGCTGGCAATATCGCGCAGCGAAGTAGCGCCGTAACCCTTTCGGGCAAACAGCTCTTCGGCCACGTCGAGGATGCGGTTTGCCGTCCGTCGGCCCTTGCTGATCACACCCTTTGCGGCCCCTGCCGTGACATTCGAGATTCCGTCCATCGGCGTTCCTTAGCGGATTTCAACGAAAACCTCTTGTCCAAAAAGTTATCGACCTATAACCAATCTAGGGAAAGCCGATATGGCGTGACGCATAGGAGATAGCGATGCTTGATGAAGCCCGCAGGCAGTATCTTTCGGATATTCTGAAGCCGGCGTCGCCGCCGCGCGAAATCCGCAATCCATTTACCGAAGAGCAGAAGCGCATGATGCTCGACGTGGTGCACGATCAGGGACCGTGGAAGCTGATCATCGCGCAGCACTTCCCCACGGTCGAGTCGCTGCTCGCTACCTTTGCCGGTGGCTTTCCCGAAGGCTTCACCCCCACCCTCGACATGTTCCTGACGCCGACTTTCCGGGGCTTCTTCGGGAACTACTCGACGCCGCTCTTCTCCGAACTGCATGATGTCTTCTACAACGAGGCGTTCCTGAACCACGCCAAGTCCTACTGGGGCGCGCAATATGCCAAGCCGCAGATGATGCTTTTCAACGTCAACGGGCCATGCGGAAACACCGATCCGGGCCATCTCGATTCCCCGAGCTTCCGTGGCGTGCGGTACGAAAACTCGCCAACCTGGCTCTGCTCGATCATGGGCCGCTCGGGCCTGTTCAAGGACTACCTGATCAAGATGGCGCAGGTCATCACGTGGTTCAGCCACGATCCCGGAAGCGGCTTCACCTACTGGCCGGAAGGTCCGCTCAAGAAGCCTGCCCGCATCCAGTCGCCGATCTACAATCGTGCCGTGGTGGTGCAGAACGAAATGCTGGTTCACCGTGGCGAGGCCAACGGCCCGAACGAACGCCGTCGCCCTGCCGGCCTTTCATTCGATAGCGTCTTTGCGGGTGATCCGGCAGACCGAGATGGCTGGCTAGTGAAGAATGGCGACGAGGTTATCGAACGCTATCACACCGATGACCTGCGTTTCCTCGTCCACTGGTCGGCCGAAGTCTTCAGCGACTTCGACGAACTCAGGAAGAACATGGACGGCAGCGACAACCTGACCCACGAACAAGCGATCGACATGCTGATCAAGGACGTCCGTTCGCGTGGCATCCAGATCGAGACGCCAAGCGATCCGCTGAACGATCCTGCCTTCATTCGTGCGCTCAACGCCGCTTATGACTATGGCGGTCCGGCCGAATATCCCGCCGAAGCCCCGGTCGACGCGCCGTTCGGCATGGCCGCCTGACCGACCGGGTCCATCCGGCAAAGGTGCCGTTCTCGCCACCGGGTTCGGCACCTTGCGCATGCGCAAGAGTGAAGGCGTGGCCTACAATACGCTGACGACTTGCCTCGACGATCGCATCCTGACGGTGACGCTCAGTCGCCCGGATCGCCTCAACGCGTTCACGGTGGAGATGGCGAACGCACTGGAGCAACTGTTCCGGTCCGCTGCGGACGATGACGGCATCGGCGCGATTATCGTCACCGGCGACGGCAGGGCCTTCTGCGCCGGCATGGAACTGGGCAGCACCGGCAACGCCTTCGGTCTGGACGAACGGCTAAGCCTGGACGCTGCCGAGCTCGTGCAGCGGCAGAACGATCCGGACATTGTTCACGGCGTGCGCGATACCGGCGGACGCGTCACGCTCGCCATCCACGATTGTCGCAAGCCGGTCATTACCGCGATCCATGGTGCAGCTGTTGGGACCAGAAGCTTATCGTGTCCCATCCGGCGGGAGCCGATGGCCTCGAAATCGACGCGGCAATCGCGACGGAAGACGCATCTAGATCGGCATCGCGGCTGCAATCGGCGCCTGGAAGGGGGAGCTCACACGCTTGTCTAGCGAGCCTCTGGCGGCCTTTCTTCAACAATATCGAAAGGCGATTTGGTTTTCAATTGACGATTTGCGTATCCAATGCAATTGGAAATTACGAATGCAGTGCACTTTCACGCACTGCCGAGTCGATTGACCTTACGTTCCGGGGGAGAGGCCGCTCCATGGCCAGCGCTGCTGCAATTTCGGTTCCGGGCAATGGCCCGACAGGCGACGAACTCGTCGCACGCGCAAGGGCCATGATCCCCGTGCTGCGCCAACGCGCCGCCCAATGCGTCGCAGGCCGCGACGTCCCCGCACAGTCCATCGCCGAAATGCAGGAGGCGGGCTTCTTCCGCATCCTCCAGCCAAGGCGCTGGGGCGGCTACGAAATGCATCCCAACGTCTTCTACGACGTACAGCGCGCGCTCGCCGAAGGCTGCATGTCCACCGGCTGGATGTTCGGCGTCGTCGGCTGCCACCCCTACGAGATCGCCCTGTTCCACGAAGAGGCCCAGGCCGAAGTCTGGGGCCAGGATACCTCCACCCTCGTCTCCTCCTCCTACCAGCCCGTCGGCAAGGTCACCCCGGTCGAGGGCGGCTACCGCCTCTCGGGCCGCTGGGGCTTCTCCACCGGATCCGTCCACTGCCAGTGGGTCGTGCTCGGCGCCATGGTCCCCCCACGCGAGGAAGGCGGCGCGCCCGACATGCGCGCCTTCCTCCTGCCCCGCTCCGACTATGCCATCGATACCGACGCATGGCGCGTCTTCGGCCTCCAGGGAACCGGCAGCCACGACGTCATCGTCGACGACGTCTTCGTCCCCGAGCACCGCACCCACCGCTCGCTCGACGGCTTCCTGTGCACCAACCCCGGCCAGCAGACCAACCCCGGGCCGCTCTACACCCTGCCCTGGGCTCAGGTCTTCATGCGCTCGGTCTCCACCGCAGCCTTCGGCGGCGCACGCGCCGCCATCAACGCCGCCATCGAGATCGCCGAGAGCCGCGTCTCCACCAACACCGGCAAGGCCTCCAAGAACGACCCCTTCCTCATGGCCGCCATCGCCCGCGCCCATGCCGAAGTCACCGAAATGGAGCAGACCCTGCGCCTCACCTTCGACGACCTGATGGGCCATGCAGAGCGAGGCGAGGCCATCCCCATGGATAAGCGCACCCTCTACGCATACAACTCCGCAAGCGTCGTGCGACGCATGGCCGACCTCGTCGACGACATGGTCAAGCTCCTCGGCGGACGCGCCATCTACAACCACAGCCCCATCATACAGCCATGGCTCGACCTCCACGCCGGAAGGGCCCACGTCGCAAACGATCCAAACAATCGCACGCAAGACCTCGTCGGCGCATTCTCGAAACAACCTCCAAACTTCACATTCCTTTGAAACGGACAGGCATCATGGCAGACCTTTCCAGGACCACCCATCGCGTTTCCGGCGGCTATGACATCGTGATCGCCGAGGCCGGCGACCGCGCGGCCCCTGCCGTCGTGTTCATCCACGGCAGCGGCCCGGGCGCTTCGGGCGCGTCGAACTTCCGCCAGAACATCGATGCCTTCGTGGCGGCCGGCTACCGCGTGATCCTGCCCGACCTCATCGGCTATGGCGGTTCCTCCAAGCCGGAAGGGCTCGACTACACGCTGCAGCTCTTCACCGACACGCTCTACGAAGCGCTCGTCGCGCACGGCATTTCGGCCGCGAGCCTCGTGGGCAATTCGCTGGGCGGCGGCATCGCGCTGCTGATGACGCTTGACCATCCCGAATTCACCCGCAACCTCGTGCTCATGGCGCCCGGCTGCGTGGCGGAACGCGAGGCCTATTTCGTGATGCCGGGCATCGCCAAGATGGTCTCCAACTTCGGCGGCCCGGATTTCAACCTCGCCGAACAGAAGCGTCTCGTCTCCAACCTCGTCCACCCGGACTTCGCGCCGAACATCCCGGACACCCTGGTTGCCGAGCGCTTCGAGGTCGCCCGCACTCAGCCCAAGGACGTTATCGTGCGCATGCGCACGCCCGACCTGTCGCCGCGCCTGGGCGAGATCGACAAGCCCGTCTTCGTGCTGTGGGGCCTCAACGACGAGTTCTGCCCAGAGGCACACTCGCGCCTGTTCCTCGATCATTGCCCCGACGTGCGCGCGATCACCTTCGGGCGCACCGGCCACTGGGTCCAGGTCGAACGCGCAGCCGAGTTCAACGCTTATGCGATCGAGTTCCTCGATGCCCGCCGCTGACACCCCCGCCCGGCGTCACGGAAAGGCGCTCTACGATGCGCTGCGCGGCCGCCGCACGATCCGCCCGCTGATCGAGCAGGACCCGTCGCTGACGATCGACGATGCATATGCCATCAGCCTCGATTTCCTCTCGCGCCGGTTGCAGGACGGCGAGAAGGTCGTGGGCAAGAAGATCGGCGTGACCAGCAAGGCCGTGCAGGACATGCTCGGTGTCCACCAGCCTGACTTCGGCTTCCTGACCGACTGGATGCATGTCGAAGGCGATATCGACATAGACGCCAAGGCCCTGATCGCTCCGCGCGCCGAGGCTGAGATCGCCTTCATCCTCAAGAGCAGCCTCAACGGCCCCGGCGTAACCGCCGCCGACGTGATGGCAGCGACCGAGAGCATCGCGCCCTGCTTCGAGATCGTCGACAGCCGCATCGACGACTGGAAGATCGCCATCGTCGACACCGTGGCCGACAACGCCTCGTGCGGGGTCTATGTCGTGGGCAAGGAACGGCTCGATCCCGCCGGGCTCGACCTGCCCAATCTCCACGTCGCGGTGACGAAGAACGGCGAGCCGCTTTCCGAAGGTTACGGCCATGCCGTCCAGGGCGATCCCGCGCAGGCCGTGGCATGGCTCGCGAACACGCTCGGTGCACACGGCGTGACGCTGGATGCGGGCGACGTGATACTCTCCGGCAGCCTCGTTCCCCTCGCCCCTGCGGCGAAGGGCGACCGTTTCGAAATGACCTTGAGCAACGCCAGCGGCCCCCTGGGCACCTGCGTCGCCAGCTTCGTGTAAGGACAAGCAGACATGACCCGCGTGAAGGCCGCGATCATCGGTTCGGGCAATATCGGCACCGACCTGATGATGAAGATGATCAAGTACCCGCAGAACATGGAGCTGGCCATCGTCGTCGGTATCGACGAGAAGTCGGAAGGCCTCGCGATGGCCCGCGAACACGGCATCGCAACGACACACGAAGGCCTCGAAGGCCTGCGTCGCCATCCGCTCTACAAGGAGATCGGCATCGCCTTCGACGCGACCAGCGCATATGCCCACAAGGTCCACGACGAAGCCCTGCGCGCCGACGGCATCCAGGTCGTCGACCTGACGCCCGCAGCCATCGGCCCCTTCACTGTGCCGCCGGTCAACATGAGCCAGCATCTCGACCAGCCCAACGTGAACATGGTCACCTGCGGCGGCCAGGCGACGATCCCGATGGTCGCCGCCGTCGCCCGCGTGTCGGACAAGGTTCACTACGCCGAGATCGTCGCTTCGGTCTCCTCGCGTTCGGCGGGCCCCGGCACGCGCGCCAACATCGACGAGTTCACCCGCACCACCGCCCGCGCGATCGAAGTCGTCGGCGGCGCGACGCGCGGCAAGGCGATCATCATCCTCAACCCGGCCGAACCGCCGATGATCATGCGCGACACGGTGTTCACCCTGTCCGAAGGCGCTGACGAGGACCAGATCCGCCGCTCGGTCGCCGACATGGTTGCCGAAGTGCAGAAGTACGTGCCCGGCTACCGGCTCAAGCAGGAAGTCCAGTTCGAACGCTTCGGCGACAACAACAAGCTGAAGATCCCCGGCCAGGGCGAATTCACCGGCATCAAGTCGATGATCATGCTCGAGGTCGAGGGCGCCGGCGACTACCTGCCCAGCTATTCCGGCAACCTCGACATCATGACCGCCGCCGCCAAGGCCACCGGCGAGCTTCTCGCTGCGCGCCGCATGGCCGCCGCCTGATCCAGCCCATTCCCGGAGTTTTGCGATGACATCGAATTTCAACGTGGAAGCGGGCGACAAGCTCTACATCCAGGACGTCACCCTGCGCGACGGCATGCACGCGGTGCGCCACATGTACGGCATCGACCATGTCCGCTCGATCGCGTCCGCGCTCGACAAGGCCGGCGTCGATGCGATCGAGGTCGCCCACGGTGACGGCCTTTCGGGAGCCAGCTTCAACTACGGCTTCGGCGCCCACACCGACTGGGAATGGCTGGAGGCCGTGGCCGACGTGCTGGAGAAGAGCGTCCTCACCACGCTCATCCTTCCCGGCGTCGGCACCGTCGAGGAACTGCGCCGCGCCTATGACATCGGCGTCCGCTCGGTCCGCGTCGCGACCCACTGCACCGAGGCCGACGTCAGCAAGCAGCACATCGGCATCGCCCGCGATCTCGGCATGGACGTGTCGGGCTTCCTGATGATGAGCCACATGATCGAACCCGAAGCGCTGGCGCAGCAGGCATCGCTGATGGAAAGCTACGGCGCGCAATGCGTCTATGTCACCGACAGCGGCGGCGCGCTCGACATGGACGGCGTGAAGGCCCGCCTCGAAGCCTATGACCGCGTACTCAAGCCAGAAACCCAGCGCGGCATCCACGCCCACCACAACCTCGCGCTCGGCGTCGCTAACTCGATCGTCGCGGCGCAATGTGGCGCGGTGCGCATCGACGCCTCGCTGACCGGCATGGGTGCGGGTGCGGGCAATGCGCCGCTCGAAGTTTTCATCGCCGCCGCCGACCGCAAGGGCTGGAACCACGGCTGCGACGTGATGATGCTGATGGACGCGGCCGAAGATCTCGTCCGGCCGCTGCAGGACCGCCCGGTCCGCGTCGACCGCGAGACTTTGGCGCTCGGCTATGCGGGGGTCTACTCCAGCTTCCTGCGTCACGCCGAGAAGGCGGCTGAGACCTATGGCCTCGATACGCGCACGATCCTCGTCGAACTGGGTCGCCGCAAGATGGTCGGCGGCCAGGAAGACATGATCGTCGACGTCGCGCTCGACATGCTCAAGGAACAGCAGGCCTGATCGCCAGGCCATCCGGCTAGCCCCGCACATGACGGGGCAGCCCAAGGAGAGGACACGAATGACCGAGTATTCGCAGTATCGCCCCCTGCCGGTCGGCGAGGTTCCGCATTGGGACTTCGAGACGGACGTCGCCGTGATCGGCTTCGGGGCGACTGGCGCCTGCGCCGCGATCGAGGCGGCGCAAGCGGGCGCGCGCGTCATGCTGTTCGAACGCTCCTCAGGCTCCGGCGGCGCATCCGCGCTCTCTGGCGGCGAGATCTACGTCGGCGGAGGCACCGATGCGCAGAAGGCGGCGGGTTTCGACGACACTGTCGAGGCCTTCACCAAATACCTCAAGCTTGCTGGAGGTCCGTGCGCCGACGAGGCGAAGTGCGAAATCTACGGCCGCGAGGCGCTGAACCACTACCAGTGGCTCAAGGACCAGGGCGTGCCCTATCGAGGCAACTTCCTGCCCGGCAAGCACATCGAACCGACTGACGATTCCACGCTGATCTGGTCGGGCAGCGAGGCCGCTGCACCCTTCTGCCACGAAGCAAAGCCCGCCCCGCGTGGCCACGTCATCCAGCACATGGGCTGGGGCGGCGGTCGCCCGCTGGTTGACATACTCGAAGCCCGCGCTCGTGCGCTCGGCACCGAAATCCACATCGATGCCCGCGCCGTCGCCCTGATCGTCGACGGCACACGGGTTTGCGGTGCAGTCGTCCGGATCGACAACCAGGACCGCTTCGTCCGCGCGGACAAGGGCGTGGTTCTCGCCACCGGCGGCTTCGTGTTCAACGATGCGATGCGGGCCAAGTATTGCCCCGACACATTCAAGGTCAACAGCCCGATCGGCGACAAGGACGATGGCGTCGGCATCGAACTTGGCGTCTCGGTCGGTGGCGACGCGATCCATATGGACCAGTTCTTCACGACCTGCCCCTGGACCATGCCCGAAAGCCACGCCTACGGCGTCTTCGTCAACGTCCACGGCCAGCGCTTCATCAACGAGGACTGCTATCACGGCCGCGTCAGCCGCTGCGCGCTCGATCAGCCCGGCGGCAAGGTCTACCTGCTGCTCGACGTCGCCAACTTCGTCCAGCCACTCGACCTTGCCGGCATCACCATCGCCGGCACCGGCGAGACCTGGGAAGAAGTCGAAGCAGAGCTGGAAATGCCCCAGGGCACGCTTTCGGCCACGATGGCTTTCTACAACGAACACGCCCGTGACGGGCGGGACCCGTTGTTCGACAAGCAGTTGCCCATCCTCAAGCCGCTCGACCAGTCGCCCTTCATCGCGCTCGAACTGAACTTCGAGACCAGCTACTTCAGCTTCTTTACCTTAGGCGGCCTCAAGACGACGACCGATGGCGAAGTGCTCGACCGTTCGGGCAAGGCCATCGCCGGGCTCTTTGCTGCGGGCCGCTGCACTTCGGGCCTGCCGGCATGGGGCCATGGCTATTCCTCCGGCCTCAGCCTTGCCGACTGCACTTTCTTCGGCCGCCGGGCTGGGCGCAAGGCCGCCCTGGCCTGATCCGCCTCTCCAGCACAAGGAACAAGCGATGCTCAGCAGGACCATTTTGAACGGCACCGCACTTTCGGTCAGCCGCCTCTGCTACGGCACCAACATGCTCGGCTGGATGCTTGACCAAGGCAGGTCGAACGCCATTCTCGACACCTATGCCGACCTCGGCGGCAATTTCATCGACACCGCCCGCAGTTATGGCGACTGGGCACCCGACGCCCCCGTCGGCGCAAGCGAGCGCGCGGTGGGCGCGTGGCTCCGGACCCGCAACCGCGACGATTTCGTCATCGCCACCAAGGGCGGCTTCTACGACATGCGCGTCGGTGATTTCCGCAACCGCGTGACGCCACAGGATGTCGCATCGGATCTTGCGCAAAGCCTCGACCACCTTGGCGTCGACACCATCGACCTCTACTTCCTCCACCTAGACAACCCCGAAAGCCCGGTGGAACCCCTGATCGACGCACTGGTCGAACACCGCGAAGCAGGCCGCATCCGCCATTTCGCCGCGTCGAACTGGTCCGCTGACCGCATCCGCGCCGCCAATGCCTATGCCGCCTCGATCGGCAAGGAAGGCTTCGTCGCTTCCGAGACGTTCTGGGGCCTCGCCGTCCCCGATGCCGCTGCCGCCGCGCAGCAGGGCTACCAGCACTACTACGAAGGCGAATACGAGAATCTTCATGCCGGGGGCCTGCCCATCGTCGCCTATGCGGCGCAATCAGGTGGCTATTTCACCAAGCTCGCGGCCGGGAGCGTCGGGGAACCCCTCGCCAGCCGCTATGCCAACGACGCCAACGCGCGACGCTTTGCCGTGGTCGAGCAGCTTGCCGGCAAGCACGGAGTCTCGATCAACGAGGTCGTCCTCGCCTACCTGCTCTGCCAGCCGCACCAGACCATCGCCATCTTCGGCGGCTCGTCTCCCGAACAGGTACGCGACAGCGCAAAGGCCGACGCGCTCAAACTTACGGACGAAGAACTAGCGGCCCTCAGGAACGCCTGATCGATCAGCAGACGGCGGTGCGAAGGCTTTCCACCGCCCGGCTTGCCCTGACCATCGGGGTCTCGGTGCCGATAGCGGCGTCTCGCGGGATCTCGATGCTGACGGAGCAATCGACGGGAAGCGCCTTGACGAACGCGATGACATCGAAGTCGCCCTCGCCGCAAAGCAGCCGCGCCGAAGAAGCCTCGCGCTCGGGATCTGCCGGCGCCTGCGCGGGTCCATCGGCAACCTGCCCGTAAAGCACGAAATCCGCTGGCACCGCCGCCAGCTCCCGGATCGTCCCGCCCGAACGCATCAGATGCAGCAGGTCGACGTTTATCCCCACGTCACCGGGTCTGCCCACCGCGCGCACCAGTTCGAGCGCAGCTGCCAGCGAGGGAACCCGGCTCGGCGGATAGAACTCCACCGCGACCTTGTGACCGAAGGCCCGCGCCATCTCGCAAAACTGGCCGAACACGTCAGCGCGCCGGGCCGGATCGCGATCGTAGAGCAGCACGTTTAGCATCCCCGCGCCAAGCTCCGCGGCGCAGTCCATGGCTCCGGCAAAGTCCGCGATGTCGGTCCTGCCGGAAAGCGTGAACGGATAGGCGACGTCCAGCCCCACCCCGAGGTCCTCCATCACCCGCGCCACGTCGCGTCGCGCCGCCGGGTCGCTCCGCAGGTCAAACGCAGGCATCTGCGGCAGCACTTCCATCGCGTGAAGAAACAGGCAAATGCCATCGCACCCGGTCGCCCGCGCGATCCGCGCCAACGCTGCCGGATCGGCTTCGACAACCGTTATGTGATCCAGGGCCAGTCGTTTCATCCGCAAGGCAATAGCTGCGCCGTGCGACATCATCCAGACAGAATGTTACGCAAAGTCATATCAATCCTGAAAATAGCAATGCTAGTCGCACCGCATCACCGGCAACGGTACGCATTTATTGTAAGCAGTCGCTCACAAAACATTGCACCCCATTTCCGCTGCCGCTATCCTCGTGGCCAAACAGGAGAGGCTCCCCATGGCAACGACCGCAGAACCCGCGTCCACCACCGTCGCTGACAACGGCATCACGATGGGCCATCTCGCCCTTCATTACGGCAAGCCTTCGGACGGCCCTATTGCCGCGCGCCTGCTTTCGCTCATGGGCCTGCACGAAACCCAGATGCTGCCCCTGCCGGGCGGAAACTTCTACCGCTTCGTCGTCAGCCAGGAGCATTTCGCGCGGGGCGATGGCATCGTCTACCTGTCGTGCCTTCCCGAAGCCCAGCTTCGCCTGATCGAGGCTATCCACTCGGCACTCGGCGTCGGCACCGATGCGGAACACGAAGCCGTCGCGGGCTACCGCGCGATGATGGCGCAGGACTACGAGGCCAGCTTTCATTTCGGCTTCCTCGTCCCGTCGCTCGAGGAACTCGAAGAGATGGTCCTCTCCCTTCAGGATCTCGCCACCAACGACCCGGACTTCAAGGGCCGCATCGGCATCGGCATGAACCGCGCACGGCGCGGCGACGAAGCGGTCGATGCCCGGCTCGACGCTTCGCCCGTCTTCGGCAACGCCACCCGCTACGCCTATGGCCGGGGCGGCGTGCAGGTCTTCGTCGAGACCGACCTCGTCCGCGCCGGCCAATTGGGCGACCGCATGTACTTCGAATTCGACTACGTCTTCCCCGACCAGGGCAGCCACATCCTTTCCGTGGTAGAACTCTAGCCGCTATGCCTCGACCCGGACCCAACGCAGCCGCAGCGCTGTGAACCCCATCACCGATCCGCCGAATGCCGATCCGGCAGGCTGCTCCGGGGCCAGTTCAAACTCCGGAATCCGCCGCAACCACTGCTGAAGCGAGACCATGACCTCGCGCTTGGCCAGCACCGAGCCGATGCAGCGGTGCGGGCCGACGCCAAACGTCAGGTGGACGTTCACCTCGCGGTCGAGATCGATCGCCTGTGGATCGCTGAACACGCGCGGATCGCGGTTAGCGACCGTGTTGGGCAGCACCACGCGGTCGTTGCGGCGCAACTGCACGCCCTTGTACTCGCAATCGTGCGTCACCCGCCGAAACAGGTTCGACACCGCGTTGATTCGCATCAACTCCTCGATGGCGCGCAGGAATGCGTCGGGATCGTCCAGCCGTTCGCGAAAGTGCCGCCGCGCGGCGGGCGTGGTCGCCAGGTAGCGCCAGATATAGGCCATCGTGTTTGTCACGGTATCCAGCCCGGCCACGAACAGCAGGAACCCGCAGTTGAGGATGTCTTCCCACGGATGCTGTCGTCCTTCCTCGTCCCGCGCCGCTACGATGGCGCTGGCGATGTCGTTTCCGGGATTGCGCTCCTTCTCGCGGAACAGCGTGTCGAGCACGGCATATATCTCGCCGATGTTGCGCGCCCGCGTCTCTGCGTCGGTGCTACGGAAGAACACGTTGGCAAGAGCCAGAAAGGCATCCAGTTGTTCCTCGGGCAGTCCGAAGAGATGGAGGAACGTGCTCGTCGGGAACCGCTCGGCGAACTCGGTAATGAAATCGCATTCGCCCCGCGCGGCAAACCGGTCGATCAGTTCGCTTGCCCGCCGCTCCAGTTCCCCGATCATCCCGCGCACCGCCGTCGGCGTGAACATCGGAGCGAGCAACCGGCGGAACACGTTGTGCGCCGGCGGGTCGACGCCCTGCGGCTGCACCACCGGAAACGGTTCTATCGGCGGCACCGGCGTCTGGTAGGTCGAGAACACCGTATGGTCGCGATAGGCCTCGACGATGTCCGCATAGTCGAGGAACACCCAGTGTCCTCCATTGCGCGGCGTATAGAAGATACGCGGTACGCCCCGCCGCACGAGGTCGTGCCAGATCTCTACCGGGTCGTCCTGCCCTTCGGGCACGTGGAACATGTCGAAGTCGACCATGCGTTCCCCCGGTACGTGGTCAGGCGGCGATGGCTGGAACAGCAGCGTCATGCCTCCGCTCCTTCCGAACGCACCACGCGCAGGGCACCTTCCGGGCAGTTGCGCACCGCCAGACGGACCTTCGCCTCCAGCGCCTCGGGCACTTCCTCCATCCGCAGGACGACTTTCCCCTCGACCGCGTCTGTCGCGAAGACTTCAGGGCAGAGATCCTCGCATCGGGCATGGCCCTGGCAAAGGGCGTGATTGGCAATGACTCGCATTCCGGCCTCCTTCTCCCCCTTGGGCTAGTCCCGTGTGCCCCGCGTTTCCAAGCGCCCCGGATGCGCCCGTCGCGCCCGAATGCGCAGATCGCGCCATCTAAGCGCGCCCGCGCCACGCGCCGGTTGCGAACCCCGACGCGCCAAGCCACCGTGCTGGAATGGAGAGGTTCGAGTTCGATTTCGTCATCATCGGCGGCGGCGTCGCGGGGTGCATCCTCGCCAATCGCCTGTCCGCCGATCCCGCCACCCGCGTCCTGCTGCTCGAGGCGGGCGGCTCCGACAGGAGCCCGCTGATCGCCGCTCCCGGCGGGCTGCTTCCGATCATGATGTCGGGCGCCCACGCATGGCGCTACGTGTCCGCGCCCCAACGCCATCTCGACGACCGCGTGCTCTATCTCCCGCGCGGCAAGGTGCTTGGTGGAGGCTCCTCCATCAACGGCATGACCTATGACCGGGGCTTCCATTCGGACTACGATCGCTGGGCACAGGCGGGCAATCGGGGCTGGTCATTCGAGGATGTCCTCCCCTATTTCCGCAAGCTCGAGAACTACCTGCCCAGCGAGGACGAATGGCACGGTAGGGGTGGCCCGATCCAGGTTACCCGCGCCGCGCAGGACCATCCCTTTGCGAAGGCCTTCCTCAAGGCGGGCGCCGAAGCCGGCTACCCCCTGACGCAAGATCTCAACGGCGCCTCGCGCGACGGCTTCGGCGCGGTGGACCTTACCGTCGGCCGGGGTCGCCGTTCCAGCGCCTCGTCCGCCTACCTGCGCCCTGCCAAGGGCAGGCCCAACCTCACCGTCCTGACCCAGGCGCATACCCGCCGCATCGTGATCGAGAACGGCCGCGCCACCGGCGTGATCTTCCGCCGCAAGGGCGCGGACCGGCTGGCACTGGCCGCGCGCGAGGTGATCCTTTCGGCAGGCGCGATCAACAGCCCGCAAATCCTCATGCTCTCGGGACTGGGCCCGGCCGCGCACCTTGCCGAACACGGCATTCAGGTCCTGCACGATCTTCCCGGCGTCGGGCAGGGCCTGCAAGACCATCTCGCCGCCCACGTAAAGTACCGCTCGACCAAGCCCTGGTCGATGCTGCGCTATCTCAATCCCCTGCGCGGCGCGCTCGCCATGGCCCAGTATGCCCTCCTGCGCCGAGGTCCACTCGCCGATCCCGGCATGTCCGTCGCCTGCATGGTCCGCTCCGATCCCTCGCTGGATGAACCCGACATCAAGATGCTGCTGGTGAGCGCGCTCTTCGCGCAGAACGGGCGCGAGATGGTGCCGATGCACGGCTTCTACGCCCATATCAACGTCGCCCGCCCGCAATCGCGGGGTTCGGTCACGCTCGCCAGCGCCGATCCGGAAGTGCCGCCGGTCATCGACCAGAACTACAACGCCGCTCAGGAAGACCGCCGCGCCATGCGCGAAGGCGTGCGCATCGCCCGCCGCATCTTCGCCCAGCCCGCTTTCGACATCATGCGCGGAGAGGAACTGGCGCCCGGCAGCGGGGTCGAATCCGATGCGCAGATCGACGCCTATATCCGCGCCACCGCCGAGGCCGACTATCACTCCACCAGCACCGCCCGCATGGGTCGCGATCCGATGGCCGTGGTCGATGACCGACTGCGCGTCCACGGCGTTGCAGCCCTGCGGGTGGTCGATGCTTCGGTCATGCCGCACCTTCCGGGCGGCAACACCGCCATCCCCGTCGCGATGATCGCCGAAAAGGCCGCCGACCTCATTCTTTCGAAGGATTCCCGCCCATGAAGACTCGCGCGATGGTCTGCCACGCCCCCGGAGCCCCGCTGGTCGAGGAAGAACTGGACCTTGCCCCGCCCGGCCCCGGCGAAGTCCTGATCGAGATCATGGCAAGCGGCCTGTGCCACACCGACCTGAGCCAGCTCGAGGGCGTGGCCGCGCCTTATCCCTTCCCCATCGTCGTCGGCCACGAAGGCGCCGGCGTGGTGCGCGAAGTCGGCCCGGGCGTCACTTCGCTCCGCGTCGGAGACCATGTCGTCCCGCTCGGCATCGGGGAATGCGGCGAATGCGGCAATTGCCGTTCGGGCCTGACCAACTTGTGCGAGGCCTTCCTTGCCGACATGGCAAGCCAGCCCACGCCCTTCTCGCTGGGCGGCAAGCGCGTCTCGGCCTATTCCGGCGTCGGCTCGCTCGCCCAGTTCATCGTCACGGCCGAACGCAACGTGGCGCTGATCCGCAAAGACGTTCCGTTCGAGCTAGCCTGCACTGTCGGGTGCTGCGTCGCCACCGGCGTCGGCGCCGTGCTCCATACCGCCGATGTCGGCGAAGGCGCGACGGTTGCGGTTTTCGGCCTCGGCGGAATCGGCCTCAATGTGGTGCAAGGCGCGCGCCTTGCCGGAGCCTCGCGGATCATCGGGGTCGACATCAATCCATTGCGCGATGCGCAAGGCCGCCGCTTCGGGATGACCGATTTCATCGACGCGCGCAACGCCGACCCGGTGGATGCCATCCGGGCGCTCACCGGCGGCGGATGCGATTTCGCCTTCGAATGCGCGGGCAACATCAAGCTAATGCAGCAGGCCTTCGAATCCACCCGGATCGGCTGGGGCTGCACCGTCGTCCTGGGCGTGCCGCCCGATGGCGCAGCGCTCAGCCTGGTGCCCTTCCAGCTCCAGCTCGGCCGCCGCGTCCAGGGATCATTCATGGGCAACATGAAGGGCCGCAGCCAGCTACCCGGCCTGCTCGACCACTATGCCGAAGGGCGGCTGAACCTTGACGACCTCGTCACCCACCGCCTGCCGATGCGCGAAGTCAACAACGGCTTCGCGCTGATGAAGCGCGGCGAAGCCCTGCGCACGGTCGTCTCCTTCGCCCGCAACGAGAGCTAGGCCCCTTCAGGTTTCCTTGAGTGTGTTGAGGTCATGTTGTGTTGGTAGCCATGTTCCGTCGAGAGGTCCGTTTTGGGTGAAGATGGCTTTTGCGGTGTCGGCGGGGTTTGGGTGGCGTGTGGCGAGGGTGGTGAGGCGTGTGGCGAGGGGGTCGTCTACCGGGCCGTTGGCGCCGGTGAGGTGGTGGAGCCAGGCCTTGATGCCGGCGAGGATCGCGGGGCACTGGCGACCGGCCCGTGCATTGGCGGCGAGCGTCTCGAGCCAGCGCTGGGGGATCTTCTGGCTGCCGTCCATCGCGATCTGGATCAGGCGGTGGTCGAGCGCGGGATTGGCGAAGCGGTCGATCAGCGCGTCGGCATAGGCGGCAAGGTCCTGGCCGGGCGCGGGCGTGATCGTCGGAGCGGCTTCCTCGCGCATCAGGCGGATGGCGAGGTGGCGCAGGGCCGGATCGGCAATCGCTTCGTGGACGCAGGCATGGCCCGCCGCGAGGCCGCAGTAGGCGAGCAGCGAATGCGCGCCGTTGAGCATGCGCAGCTTGGCGGTCTCGTAGGGGCCGACCTCGTGCACCAGCTGCGCGCCGACCGCTTCCCACCCGGGGCGCGGGCCGGCGAAGCGGTCCTCGATCACCCACTGGCTGAACGGCTCGGTCACGACGCAGGCCTGATCGTCCAGCCCGTTCAGCGCGTCCGCCACCATCGCGCGGTCCTCGTCCGTTGTCGCGGGGACGATGCGGTCGATCATGGTCGAGGGGCAGGTGCAGTTCGCCTCGAACCATGCGACGAGATCGGGCTCGTGGCGTTCGAGGTACTGGCGCATCAGCCGCTCGAGCTTCGCGCCGTTGTCGGCAAGGTTGTCGCACGGCAGCAGGGTCACGCCGGGCAGCCCCGCCTTGCGCCGGGCGAGCAGGCCTTGCGCGACGAAGTAGTAGAAGCTCAGCGAATGGGCGAGTTCGAAGTCGAGATCCCCGGTCTCGCCGCGGCAATAGCCCTTCTCGGTCACGGTCAGGCTGACCACGCGGGTCGTGGGCGAGGCAACCGCGGCGATCACGCTTTCCGGCTCCTCGCTGGCGACGAGGACATTGCGCACCGATCCCACGACGCGAAGGCGCGTGCCCTCGCCCGAACGCTCGGCCAGGGCATAGAGCCCATGCTGCGGGTTCATCTGCCGCGCCACGCCGGGCGAGCGCAGCGAGACGCCGGTGATCGCCCAGTCGCGGTCCCCCAGGTTCATGGCGGCGTCGGTGTACCAGGCCTGGTGCGCGCGGTGGAACGCGCCGATGCCGAAGTGGACGATGCCCACGGCCTGCGCGTCCCTGTCGTAGAGCGGTCGCGCGACGGCGGGAGGAAGGCTCGCCAGGGCTTCGGGCGAAAGTCTCGCGGCTTGCGTCACAGGCGGTACGCCTTCTTCGCCAGATCGTACGACAGGTCCCGGGCCAGCTCCGCCGCTTCCCAGTCCTCGATGCGGTGTTCGGCGACCAGTTCGGCGAGGAACCCGCAGTCGATCCGCCGCGCCACGTCGTGCCGCGCCGGGATCGAGAGGAACGCGCGGGTATCGTCGTTGAAGCCGACGGTGTTGTAGAAGCCCGCCGTCTCGGTGGTCATGCGGCGGAAGCGGCGCATGCCCTCGGGGCTGTCGTGGAACCACCAGGCCGGGCCGAGCCTGAGGCAGGGATAATGCCCGGCAAGCGGCGCGAGTTCGCGGGCATAGGCGCTCTCGTCGAGCGTGAAGAGGATGATCGACAGGTCGCGCTCGTTGCCGAAGCGGTCGAGCAGCGGCTTCAGGGCATGGACGAAGTCGGTGCGGGTGGGGATGTCGGCGCCCTTGTCGCGCCCGAAGCGTTCGAACACCTGCGCGTTGTGGTTGCGGAACGATCCGGGATGGATCTGCATGACGAGCCCGTCGTCGAGGCTCATCGCCGCCATCTCGGTCAGCATCTGGGCGCGGAACAGCTCGGCCTCGGCGGGGGTGAAGGCGCCCGCGACGATCTTGCCGAACAGGGCCTCGGCCTCGCTGGCAGGGAGGTTGGCGGTCGCCGCGGTCGGGTGGCCATGGTCGGTACTGGTCGCGCCCATCGACGCGAAGAAGGCGCGGCGCTGGCGGTGCGCGGCGAGATAGCCGGTCCAGGTGCGGCAATCCTCGCCGGTGAGGTGCGAGAGCAGGTCGAGGTTGGCGCCGAAGCCCTCGAAGTCGGGATCGACCACCGGGTCGGGGCGATAGGCGGTGATCACGCGGCCCTTCCAGCCCGAAGCCCGGATCGCGGCGTGATGCTCGAGGCTGTCGAGCGGGCTCTCGGTCGTGGCCAGGACCTCGATGTTGAACCGTTCGAACAGCGCGCGCGGGCGGAAGGCGTCGCTGGCCAGCATCTCGGTGATCGTGTCGAAGTAGAGGTCGGCGGTCCCGGCGCACAACTGCACGCCCATGCCGAAGGCCTCGGCGAAGACCCAGTCGAGCCACATGCGCGACGGCGTTCCCCGGAACAGCCAGTAGCGCTCGGCAAAAAGCCGCCACGCCGCGCGCGGGTCGACCTGCCGGTTGCGCACGCCGAGGTCCTCCAGCGCCACCCCTTGCGAGTAGAGCATGCGGAACACGTAATGATCCGGCACCAGCAGCAGCTCGGTCGCGTTGCCGAAGGTCCCGTTCCCCGCGAACCAGCGCGGATCGGTATGCCCGTGCGGGCTCACCACCGGCAGACCCCGCACGCTCGCATACAACTCCCGCGCCAACCCACGCACCGATGGATCCACCGGAAGCAACCGGTCCGGATGAAGCTCAAGTTCGCGGGGCATTTCTACTCTTTCGATGGTCCGTGAATGTCAGGCCGTCGCACGCGAATAGCGCTCGCGCTTGGCCTGGGTCGCCTTGCGCGCCTCTGCCAGCGCGCGCTCCTCGGTGGCGAAGAGCAATCCGTCGAGCACGGCCGCAAGGTGCGCGCGCATCGCTGCTCGCGCAGCATTGGGATCGCGCGCACGCAATGCCTCCAGCACCGCTGAATGCTCCTCCACCACCGGCTTGATCTGTGCATGGCGCGCCTTCTCGTGAAGCAGCGCCGCTTCGGGCGAGGTCGCGCGCAGGTCCCACAAGTGCTCGATCGCGTTGTAGACCGCCACGTTGCGCGTCGCGCGCGCAATGGCGAGATGGAATTCGCGGTCGGCGCTTTCGGTGCCGTTGGGGTCCTGGTTTTCCTCGGCAATGCGCTGCACCAGCACTTCGATCTCGGCGATATCGGCATCGTTGACCTGCGTCGCGGCCAACGCCGCCGCCTCGCCTTCGAACAGCAGGCGCGCCTCGGTCAGCTCGAAAGCGGTCACGTTGAAGCCGGGACGATCCTCGTCGCCGGGCAGGCGCTTCACATAGGCGCCCGAACCGATCCGCACTTCGACCAGCCCCTGCACCTCGAGCGCGATGATCGCTTCACGGACTGTCGGGCGGCTGACATCGTAGCGCAGCGCCAGGTCGCGCTCGGCCGGAAGCCGGGTTCCGACCGGGTATCGTCCACTGGCCAGCTCCTCGAGCAGCGAGCGGGCGAGATCCTGGTAGAGCCGGTCGTTCGATTTTGCGTTCGCCATGGCGTCCTTCTGGTAATACCAATTTTCTGAACTTGACAGACCGAAATTGGTCAGTCAATCGGTATTACCACATTCGGCTATCCAAAGCGAGTTTCCGAGTCATGAAAATCACCGCCGCCCGCGTCATCATCACCTGTCCGGGCCGCAACTTCGTGACGCTCAAGATCGAGACCGATCAGGGCGTCTACGGTATCGGCGATGCCACGCTCAACGGGCGCGAACTCTCGGTCGTCGCCTACCTGCAGGAACACGTCGCGCCTTGCCTCATCGGCATGGACCCGCGCCGCATCGAGGACATCTGGCAGTATGTCTATCGCGGCGCCTACTGGCGGCGCGGCCCGGTGACGATGCGCGCGATCGCCGCGGTCGACATGGCACTGTGGGACATCAAGGCCAAGATGGCCGGCATGCCGCTGTACCAGCTTCTGGGCGGACGCAGCCGCGACGGGATCATGGTCTACGGCCACGCCAACGGCTCGGACATCGCAGAGACGGTGGAGGCCGTCGGCCACTACATCGACATGGGCTACAAGGCGATCCGCGCCCAGACCGGCGTGCCCGGCATCAAGGACGCCTATGGCGTGGGTCGCGGCAAGCTCTACTACGAACCGGCCGATGCCAGCCTCCCCTCGGTCACCGGCTGGGACACGCGCAAGGCACTGAATTACGTGCCAAAGTTGTTCGAGGAACTGCGCAAGACCTACGGCTTCGACCACCACCTCCTGCACGATGGCCACCACCGCTACACCCCGCAGGAAGCCGCCAACCTCGGCAAGATGCTCGAACCCTACCAGCTGTTCTGGCTGGAGGACTGCACCCCTGCCGAAAACCAGGAAGCTTTCAGGCTCGTCCGCCAGCACACCGTCACCCCGCTCGCCGTGGGCGAGATCTTCAACACGATCTGGGACGCCAAGGACCTGATCCAGAACCAGCTCATCGACTACATCCGCGCCACCGTCGTCGGCGCGGGCGGCCTCACCCACCTGCGCCGCATCGCCGACCTTGCCAGCCTCTACCAGGTCCGCACCGGCTGCCACGGCGCGACCGACCTTTCGCCGGTGACGATGGGCTGCGCGCTTCACTTCGACACCTGGGTGCCCAACTTCGGCATCCAGGAATACATGCGCCACACCGAGGAGACCGACGCGGTGTTCCCGCACGACTACTGGTTCGAGAAGGGTGAGCTGTTCGTCGGCGAAACCCCCGGCCACGGCGTCGACATCGACGAGGAACTGGCTGCCAAATACCCTTACAAGCCCGCCTACCTGCCGGTTGCCCGGCTGGAAGACGGCACGATGTGGAACTGGTAAGATCATGATGCGCAAGGCACTTCTTTCGGCAACCGCCCTCGTCGCCCTCACCGGCGCAGCACCTGCGCCCGCCCCCTCGCTTCAGCTTGGCACCCTCGCCAAGCTCGGCACGGTCAACGAGCGCTACCAGTCCTACAACATCGAGATGGTCGAAGTGACCGGCGGCCGCTTCTGGGCACCCTATGGCGGGTCGGCGGACGAACGCTACCGCCAACGCCCGCCGATCGACCTGACCGACCCGAAGCTTGTCGCGCTGGCCAAGGCGCTAGGCCCCAGCCTCGTCCGCGTCAGCGGCACCTGGGCCAACAACACCTATCTCGAAGCCGAGGGCGAGAACCTCCCCGCTCCGCCCGCAGGCTTCGTGCAAGTCCTGAAGCGCGACCAGTGGAGACGCGTCGTCGCCTTCTCCAAGGCCGTCGATGCCCGCATCGTCACAAGTTTCGCCGTCAGCAACGGCACGCGTGATGCCAATGGCGTATGGACGCCGGCGCAAGCCCAGCGCCTCGTCGACCTCACCCGCGATGCTGGCGGCGAGCTTTATGCTGCCGAGTTCTTCAACGAAGCCAACATGCCCAGCGCCGCACCGCAGATGCCCAAGGGCTACACGGCGGCCAACTATGGCGCAGAATTCCGCCTGTTCCGCGATTGGGCGCGCAAGGCCGTGCCCGACATGAAGATCCTCGGCGTCGGCGGCGTCGGCGAAGCCGGCCTGCTCAAGGACGTGCCGGTGCCCGCGGAAATGGGCAGCCACGTCAGCAGCGAAGACATGATGCAGGCCAACCCGAACAGCGTCGACGGGGTCTCCTACCACTTCTACGGCTCCGTCTCGCAGCGCTGTGCAGGCCTTGGCATCGGCACGGCGCAAAAGCACGACGCGCTCACCGCCAAGTGGCTCGACCTCACCGTGCGCGACTATCGATACTACGCGGCCCTTCGCGACAGGTTCGAACCCGGCAAGCCGATGTGGAACACCGAAACGGCGCAAGCCGCCTGCGGCGGCTCCCCTTGGGCTTCGACCTTCCTCGATACCTTCCGCTATCTCAACCAGAACGCAGCCCTCGCCCAGCAGGGCCTGCAGGTGGTCATGCACAACACGCTGGCCGCCAGCGACTATGCGCTGATCGATCGCGACACCCTGACCCCGCGTCCCAACTACTGGGGCGCCGTGCTGTGGAAGCGCACGATGGGCAGCACCGTGCTGGCATCGCCGCGCTCGCCCTCTCCCGCGCTGCGGCTCTATGCGCATTGCCTTGCGGGCAAGCCCGGCGGCGTTGCGGTCATGGCGCTCAACACCGGCGAGGCCGCGCAGATGATCGGCCTTGGGGGCAAGGGCCTTGGCTGGACCATGACCGGCCAGCCGCTCGATACCCGCACCGTACTGGTCAATGGCAAGGCCCCTGCCCTCTCGGCAGACCTCAAGCTGACCGGGCTCGATGGCGCTCCCGTTGCAGGCAAGGTCACTCTTCCCGGCCAGTCCATCGCCTTCTACGCCATTCCCGGCGCGGCAAACCCGGCCTGCCGATAAGTGCGCGTCGTCCTTGTCGGTGAAGCCATGCTGGAGCTGTCGCAAGACGGCTCAGGCCAAGGTGATTCAAGCTGGCGTCTGGCCTATGGTGGTGACACGCTGAACACCGCGATCCATCTCGCCCGCAACGGCCTGGATGTGGCCTACCTGACGGCGCTTGGCACCGACCTCTTCAGCGAGGACCTGAAGGCCCGCTGGAGGGCCGAAGGGCTGGATACCACTCTCGTCCTTGCCGATCCCGCTCGCAATCCCGGGCTCTACGCAATCACCTGCGACGAAGCGGGCGAACGCAGCTTCACCTACTGGCGCGGCGAAAGCGCAGCGCGAAAGCTGTTCGGTTGCGCAGGTATCGAAGCCGCGCTGGAGAGTGCCGCCACCGCCGATCTCCTGGCATTCTCGCTGGTCTCGCTGGCAATCCTGCCCGAAGAGGGTCGGCAGGCGCTGATCTCGCTTGCCCGCAAGGTGCGTGCGCGCGGCGGCCTTGTCGCGTTTGACGGCAACTACCGCCCTCGCCTCTGGCCCGACTGGCAGACCGCCCGAGCCGCGCGCGATGCCGCCATTGCTGTCGCCAGCCTCGGCCTGCCGACGCTCGAGGACGAGACCATGCTTTCGGGCGAGACCGGTGCCGATGCCGTTGCCGCGCACTGGCAGGGCCTTGGCTGCGCCGAAACCGTAGTCAAGCTCGGCCCCGAAGGCTGCCGCCTGCCCGATGGCGCAATCGTCGCCCCCGAACGCGTGCTGGCCCCCGTCGATACCAGCGGCGCGGGCGATGCCTTCAACGCCGGTTACCTCGGCGCGCGCCTTCGTGGCGAAGCGCCAGCACAGGCCGCAATCGCAGGCCATGCGCTGGCAGGCTGGACGATCATGCGCCGGGGCGCGATTCCGGTGCGGGATTTTTAGGGCGCGTGGGCAAATTCCCGGATGGTGGGAACGACAGCTATCCGCCATTTTTCGCTAAAAGCAGTCTGTCAGGACACGACAACTTAGCGGACGTGAACGCCACCGCAACGCAACACGTTCGTCGCCCCGTGCTTGACACGGGGCTTGGCTACCTTTCAACGACGCCCCGCAAAGCCATCGCCGCCGGATACCACTGCTCCCAGAGGTCCAACCAATCGGGATTGCCTGCTTCGATCAGCGCGAATTTCCATTCCCGGCGCCATTTCTTGACCAGTTTCTCGCGGGCGATGGCGGGTTCGATCTCTTCGTGGCGCTCGGCGTAGACCAGCCTCGTCTTACCAAAGTCGTCCACGTGGCTTGAGCCTACACCTTCACGATGCTGCCACACGCGCCGAATGAGATCGGAGGTAACACCAACGTACATCCCGCCACGATAGCGGTTTGCCATGATGTAGACCCAGCCACCCCTTTCCATCCGGCCATCATGCCAAACGCGGGGTCGCAAGAAAAGCCAAGCCCCGTGTCAAGCACGGGGCGACGGGGGGTTGGTGGAGGATATGTCCGCTTCTCACCCCTTTCCCGCCTCTAGAGCATCAAGGCACGCGAACCGATAGTTGCCGCTTGTTCAGGATGGCGTCGAATGGCGGCTTTCCGGCCTTCGTGCCCAAATGCGGCCTGTCAGGACACGACGCGCTAGCGGACGTTTATCATTGAGGCGGCGACTTGAGCCTAAGACTCAGATAAGCTTTCAATCGTCCTCTTCGACCCAAAATACAAAGGCAGTGGTATCGTCGAAGCCGATCAGTCCCCCGTCTTCTAATACGTCAATCGGCGGCAACGGATCGCTGTTTCCCTGAAAAAGCAAATGGTGTCGTCGTTGATCCCAACCGCTTTCGAAGCCTACTGGTTCATAGTGTTTAAAACGGCGCGTCTGTCGCCAATATCCTTTGCTGAAAAACTTCGCGTCCGAACCGAGCTTCCGAAGGCTTTCGGTAATTTCATCATGAATGCCCGCAGGGATTGGTTGCTCGCCGTGCAGAAGCGACTGCGTCGCGAAGAGCATCAACCAAATCGAGGCATCTTCCGTCGAGAGCGGATGAAAATCATCCTCCCGACCACGCGCATCCAAGCCCACATTAGAGGCAATCATCGCGATCACAGAATCACCGGTCGGCTTAGCTCCTACCCACGACCGACTCCGGCCACCAAGCGACCTCATTGCCAATCGCTCCAACATAGACTTGAGATGCGACTGCGCTGGCACTTCCATGTTTGCAGAGGAGCAATTATTTGTGTGGCCTGTCAACGTCAGCGTGAGGGGCTAATCGCATCCGGAAGCAGAATGACTGCTAACAACCCCTTTCCCGCCGTTCAGCGCCCTGTTTGCGATCCACAATGGCGGTCATCCCGTCAGTGCGAAATCCCGCCTGCGCCGCCTAGGATCGCGCTCTCAACAGGCTCCACAGCACCACTGCTGCCAGCAGGTCCAGCCCCGCCAGCGCCACGAACAGCGGGTTGTAGCCGAACACGTCCGCGCTCTGCCCGATCAGCAGCGTGAACAGCATGCCGCCGACCCAGGCAGACGTACCCGCCATGCCGCTGGCCGTGCCGACGGTGCGGCTGTCGAACACGTCGGCGCAGAGCGTGATCAGCGCGCCGTTGAGCATCTGGTGGGCAAAGCCGCCTACGCAGAACAGCGCAATCGCCATCTCCGGCGACGTCGCAAGGCCGATGCAGGCAGGCCCCGCCATGCACAGCGCGCCAAGCGTCATGGTGATCTTGCGCGATGACAGCATCGAGGAGCCGCGCTTCATCAGCCATGGCGGCAGGAGCCCGGCGGCAAGGCTGCCGAAGTCTGCGGCCAGGAACGGCATCCAGCCCCACAGCGCGATGGATTTGAGATCGAGCTTCCACACCGCCACGAGGTAGAGCGGGATGAAGAAGTTGAAGGTCTGCCAGGCCGGCTCTGCCAGAAAGCGCGGCACGGCGATGGCCCAGAACGAGCGGCTGCGCAGCACTTGCGCCTTGGTCGCCGGCTTGGTCGCATCGGGCTGGTTCATCGCCACGATCGCATCGCGCTCGGCTTGCGAAAGGCGCGGATGCACCGCTGGATCGCGGTAGCCGAACCACCACAGCCCGGCCCAGACAAGGCTCAGCGCACCAGTCACCAGAAACGCCGCCTGCCAGTTCCACGCAAGGATGCAGAACGCCACCAGCGGCGGAGCGATCATGTTGCCCACGCTCGTGCCCATCTGGAACAGGCTGGTGGCGAGCGGACGCTCCTTGGGTGGAAACCATTGCGAAACCGTCTTGGTCCCGGCCGGAATGGCTGCGGCCTCGGTCGCACCGAGCAGCGAACGGAAGAAGGCCAGGCTCATCCACCCGGTCGAGAAGGCGTGGGCCATGTTGCTCAGCGCCCAGCCCACCGCGAAGACGAAGAACCCCACCCGCGTGCCCAGCGCATCGAGCACCGCGCCCGCCACGGTCTGCATCACCGTGTAGCTCGCCTGAAAGGCCAGCACGACCCAGCTGTACTGCTCGGTCGACATGGCAAATTCAGTCTTGAGCGTCGGTGCCGCCACCGAGAGCGTCGAGCGCGCAAGGTAGTTGAGGATCGTGCCGAGCGTGATCAGCGCGATGATCCACCAGCGCAGCGGGAGCTTCCTGAGCATTTGTTTTTATCCGTTGGCTTTGTGGAATGTCAGCGCAGCCGCTCGATCTCGATCATCGAAACGCGGGCGTCGCCGCTCCCGGGCACGAAATCCAGCGCGAGCGTGCCCTTGGCCCGGACCGTGAAAGCCCTGGCCTCGGCTACCGCGCCCGACGCCGGGATGGCGGGCTGGAACTTGCGCAGCAGTGTCTTCCTGCCATTCCTGACCTCGAACGTCCCGGGCTTCTGGGCCGAAGCCGTCGCGAACCACAGCGTCACCTTGTAGCGTCCGTCGGCCACCGGCACGCGATAGGAGAAAGTGCCTGTGCGATAGGTCGCCAGCGCGTCCCGCTCCTGCGTCCCCACGATCTCGGCCGGCTTGCCCGGCTTGCCGAAATCCGCCGGCTGGTCGAGCGTCGCGGTGCTGCCTCCCTCGAACCAGTTGTCCGACCCAAGGATGCGCCCCGCGCCCTTGCCCGCCACCAGTGTGCCCGCGTCGATCACCATGTGCCGGCGCGTTTCGGGGGCAAGCGCCCACTCGGCCCGGTCCTCGACCTGCCCGCCCGCGTGCGTGCCGCGCGCGACCAGCGCATTGGCGCCATCGTCCAGCGCCACGGCATTCCACACGCAGACCTTGGCTGGGCAATCGCTCTTCGTGCCCAGCGAACGGCCGTTCAGCAGCAGTTCGGTGCTGGCCGTGTTGCTGTAGACCTTCACTTCGGTCACCGGATAGGCGCGCTCCTTGTAGCGCTTGGCCGTGATGTGGACCATCGGCTCCACGTTCCAGTTCGCCTTGTAGAAGTACCACGCGTCCTTGCGGGTCTTGTGGTCATAGGCGACAAGGCCCTTGGTATTGATGTCCTGCGCATCGCCCTCGGTGCGGATGCGCGTGGCAAAGTCGAACGAGTTCCATAGCCATGTAGCGTAAAGCCATGGCCGCGCGTCGAGTTGTGGCAGGGTCTGCTCGTGCACCCAGCTCTCGTACTCCTCGGGCTGCGCAAACCCGCGTGAATCGGCGGGACCGCCCAGCACGTTGTCGGTGTGGATCGTCAGCCCGCCACCCGCGCCGTATTCCGTCAGCGACAGGGGCTGGTCCGGCCGCCCCGCGCGCAACTTGTCGAGATGGGCGCCAAGTTCGGAAGGCTTGCCGTAATACCACCCGAAGTAGCGGTTCGCTCCGCCGAGATCGGCCGCCGTCGCGGTGATCGGGATCTGTGTCCCCGGTGCCTGCCGATTGCCCTCGCAACACGTGGCAAGCGCGGTCGGGCGCGACGGGTCGAGCGCCTTTGCCAGCCCGTCCAGTTCCTTGAGCAGCGCCATCGGATCGGCCACGCGCCCCTGCGCATCGGCGGTCAGGAAGATCGGCATCGAATTGCCGAAGTCCACCTCGTTGGCGATGCTCCATATCGCGGTCGCGGCGTGGTTCTGGTTCTGCCTGACCAGCTCGGTCAGCTGCTGCCGGGCATTGGCCACCAGCGCCGGATCGGGATCGAGCTTTCCCCCCAGCGTCCAGGCCGAGACCAGCGGGATCTCGTCCCAGACGACGATGCCCGCGCGGTCGGCCAGGTCATGGATGTCCTGCCCGTGCTGGTAGTGGGTCAGGCGGATGGTATTGGCGCCCATCTCGCGGATGGTCGCGACGTCCTCGGCCACGTCGGCGCGCGAAATCGCCCATCCCTTGCCATCTCGATCCTGATGGTAGCCCACCCCCTTGAGGCGATAGGGCTGCCCGTTGAGGACAAAGCCGCGCTCGGGATCGAACGTCATCGTCCGGATGCCGAAGGGCTGGCTGATCCGGTCGACGACCTTGCCATCCTTGTCGAGGACCTCGGTCACCAGGTCATGGAGATAGGGATCTTTCGTTCCCTGCCACAGGTGCGGTGCGGCGACAGAAAGCTCCGCCTCGACTTCGGCGACCTTGCCCGAAGCGACGGTCGCCGGAACCCTGGCTGCGGCAACCTCGCGCCCGTCGCGGTCGAAGAGCGCCACGCGCGCAATGGCCCGCGTGCTACCCCGACCGTCGTTGGCCACGCGCACCGCCACCTTCACGCGCGCGCTCCCGGTCGAGGCAGACACCGTCGCCGCGCGAATGCCCGCGCCACCGTGGTCGGTCATGTCGATATGCAGCGGCGCCGTCGTCACCAACCGCACCGGCCGATAGAGCCCGCCGTGGACAAAGAAGTCGCCGGTCAGCGGCAGCACGTCGGCGGTCGGCGCACCGGCGGCAGGCTGGGTGTTGTCGACGCGCACGACCAGCACGTTCTCCGCCCCGGCACGCAAAACCGCCGTCGCATCGAGGCGGAAGCGCGAGAAGCCGCCGCGATGCTCACCCAGATACGTGCCGTTCAGCCAGACTTGCGCCGTCCGGCTCGCTGCATCGAACTCCAGCCAGCTCCGATCGCCCGGGCGGACCGGGGCAGGGCTGAAACGCAGACGATACCAGCCCACCCCCTGCCGCTTGCGCACGTTTGCTTCGGTATTGGCCCCGCCCATGTCGTGGCGGTAGAAGCCGACGCGGTTCCAGGTATGCGGCACCTCGACCTGCTCCCACGCGGCGTCGGCGAAATCAGGTGCCACCGCTCCGGCCACATCGCCGTCCAGAAAGCGCCAACCCGACTCGAGCGCCGAGACTGTGCGCACTTCCTGCGCAAACGCCGGACAGGCGACGAACGCGAGCACCATCAGCGAAACACCGGCGGACCTGCTGCGCAGCGTCATGTCCAACTCTCCCTGTCGAATTTTGATTGGTCAGACCGATATCTAGAAGGAAAACCCGCAGATTTGCAAGCCCCTGGCTATAATTTGGGTACAACGAACGTGCATTTCACGGTGGATTTGGGCCGGGCGCCGACAAAAGATTGGCTTGACAACCGCATCTTGAGACGCAATTCGGCCTGACCAACAAGTTTGCCAAATTTCACATGGGAGTGAATCATGAGGGTGTCGAGGCTACTTTTGTCCGCAGCGGTCTGCGCGTTGGTTCCATCTTTCGCATTCGCGCAAAATTCTGGTCAGGCCGATTCCGGCTTGGAAGAAATCATCGTCACCGCGCAAAAGCGCGAGCAGAACATGCAGGACGTGCCGGTCGCGGTCACCGC